>JAWOHI010000407.1:0-4259 GCA_046485255.1 Bacteroidales bacterium | reverse complement strand
TCGCAATCAGGTCGATATTGGCAGAGGTCCTTTCTTCCATCAGGAATAAAAGTAGTACTTTTAGCGCCACTTCCGGATCAAGATGGCCAACAGGATTCAAATAGCCAACAAGCAGGTTTTCAGGGAATATGAGATCCTTGAGAAATATACGGCCGGCATCGTGCTCACTGGAACCGAGATCAAGTCGATCCGGCAGGGCAAAGCCAGTCTCTCCGACTCTTGGTGCTACTTCAAGGGAGGCGAGCTGTACGTCAAGGGGATGCAGATAGCTGAATATGATTTGGGAACTCATAACAACCACGTGCCCGACCGCGACCGGAAGCTCCTGCTCAACCGTTCGGAAATGCTCAAACTGGAGCGGAAGGTCAAGGAGCGCGGTTTCTCCATCGTGACGACAATGCTATTCATCAGCCCAGCCGGGCTGGCCAAGCTGGAGATTGCCCTGGCACGGGGCAAGGCCATTCACGACAAAAGGGAAGATCTCAAGAAGAAGGATGTCAGCCGAGAGCTGGCCCGGCATCTGAAGAGATAGCGGCCACCGGCTGGTCCGGAAGCGTCAGCTTGAAGGTCGTACCGGCCTTGGGCATACTTTGGGTTTCCAGGGTAATTTCCATCAGGTCGCACAGCTTTTTAACCAGGATCATTCCCAACCCCCTGGATTTCAACTTCATATTCTCGGTGGCCTCGTATGGGAACAACTCAAAGAGATCCCTGAGTGTTTCTTTATCCATACCGGGACCGTTATCTGCGACCAGGATCTGGAGCCGGCCTGACGGAAGCTTGGAAACGGTCACCTGGACGACTCCTCCATCCGAAAACTTGATGCTGTTATCCAATAGAATGACAAGGACCTGGAAAAGCCTGGGCCAATCGACTTCCACCGGTTTACGGCTGTTGACCTCGTTGCTGAAGATGGCCAGCGGTGCGTGATCGCCATACATCATCCTGATTTCCTGGGCCTCCTTTTCCAGGTCGTCCATCATACGATGGATGGAGATTGGTGCAGGATAGAGCCGGATGCTGCCGGATTCAATCCTGGCCAGGTCGGTCAGATTGGAGATGATCTCCAACAGGCGCCTTGAGTTCCGGTTGATCAGCCTGGAAAAGTCCTCTTGTTCCTCCCTCGTGACCCGCCCCTCCATCAGGAGCCCCGAAAACCCGATGATGGCATTCAGGGGTGTCCGGATCTCGTGCGACATAGCTGATAACCAGAACAACAACTTATCCAGTTCGTGAACGGAATTTTCTGCTTGTTTGTCTGCTCCGGGTTGCGATGCCATGCCTCAAATGTAGAAAAAACACCTAAAAATATACATAGCTTCAATCAGATGAACCGCTTTTAACAACTTTTTCAGGTTAAATCTTAAAAGTCCGTATTTTTAGCCTTCATTCTTTCGATATGACAAAGACCGGACCCGAACTGATCCACGACTATTTTGACCGGCTGGCCCCTCATCGCAGGCGGTGGATTAAAAGAAACCGATTCTATCACCGAACCTTGCAAAGACACTTCAGGATGATCATCCCGGAAGGGAGCACGGTGCTTGAACTGGGATGCGGAACCGGAGATCTTCTCAGTGCGGTAAGGCCGGCGGTGGGCATAGGGGTGGACTTCTCGGAGACGATGGTTGCACTCGCCAGGGAAGCGCATCCGGACCTGACTTTTTATCAGGCCGATGCCACTGATTTCAAAACAGGGATCCGGTTCGATTATGTCATTCTGAGCGACCTGCTCAGCTCCCTTTGGGATATCCAGGCGGTTATCCGGAACCTCCGGGAACTGATCCATCCTCGAACCAAAATCATCATCTCCTCCTATAATTATGTTTGGGAGCCGATGCTTCGCCTTGGGGAGTTCCTCCGTATCAAGGCCCGGCAACCACTTCAGAGCTGGCTAACGATCAGGGACATTGAAGGGCTGCTCCGGCTGGAAGAGTTCGAGATCATCAAGGTTGACCGCAAATTGTTAATCCCGAAATACATACCAATAGTCAACTTCATTTTCAACACCTTCCTCGCCAATCTACCGGGCATTAACAGCCTCTGCCTGGTGAATATGATATCCGCGCGCCCGATGCACCGTAAGGAGGAGGACTACTCCGTTTCCATTGTCGTACCGGCTCGAAACGAGCGAGGCAACATTGAGAATGCCATCCGCCGCACCCCCGAATTCGGGTCGCGGCAGGAGTTCATCTTCATTGAAGGGAATTCATCCGATCAGACTTATGAGGAGATGCTTCGTGTCAAGGAAGCCTATCCCGATAAAGATATCCGCGTGATGAAGCAGAGCGGGAAGGGGAAGGGGAATGCGGTCCGGGAAGCCTTTGAGGTGGCAACCGGCGACATCCTGATGATCCTGGATGCCGACCTCACCACCCCACCCGAGGATATGCCCAAGTTTTATGAGGCCTTGTCACGGAACCGGGGCGAGTTCATCAATGGCTGCCGGCTCGTTTATCCTATGGAGAAGGAGGCCATGCGCTTCCTCAACTTCCTGGCTAACAAGTTTTTCGGCTGGTTCTTTTCGTTTCTCCTGGGTCAACGGCTGAAGGACACCCTCTGTGGCACAAAGGTTCTTTTCAAGAAGGACTATGAATTGATCAAGGCCAACCGCCACTACTTTGGCGATTTCGACCCGTTTGGCGACTTTGACCTGCTGTTCGGCGCGGCCAAGCTGAACCTGAAAATAACGGAGGTGATCGTGCGCTACCGCGATCGGGAGTACGGGTCCACCCAGATCAGCCGGTTCAGGCACGGGTTGCTTTTGATCCGGATGAGCCTGTTTGCCGCAAGAAAGATCAAATTCACTGCCTGAGATCACCAGAGCAAGGAGAATATGACCCACAAACTACTGAATCATAAAGGGATAGGGCAAATAACCAATCACCCGCTTGCTCCCTGGCTTATCCTTATCCTGCCACTCATTTATCTGATATGGAGTTTGATAGCAAGCCATTTGGCCGGACCATACTATTTGTCCAGGAGCGACCCGGAGTATCCTTATCTCCTAAACGGGTTGAACTGTGCCCTCCTGCAATTTCAGAATATCGGCCATACCGATCACCCGGGAACCCCCTTTCAGCTGTTGACCGGCCTTTTTATCCTCATCACCTATGTCATAGGCGGTGAGGGGGCATTATTGGACGATGTCATCAGGCGGCCCGAGACCTACCTATCCTTTGCATCCTTTTATTTGGCCATCCTGACCTTCCTGTTGCTTATCTGGCTGGGAAGGCTGGTGATGCGCCATTCGGGCAACCTGACGGGGGTTTTTGTCTTGCAGGCAACCGTTCTGCTGAGCTCCGTGCTTATCGATTTTCCGATCCGGTATAATCCTGACCGGGTCTTGGTTCTTTACGTGCTTGCTTTCGCCGGGACCAGCTATCTGTACATTTTTGCAAAACAGCTGTCTGACAATCGTTTTGCCTTGTTTTCAGGTATCCTGATGGGAGTTGGGTTTGCCACGAAATTCAACTTCCTGCCGCTTCTGGTCGTACCAGTCATTTTGGTCCCAAAATGGCGATCCTGGCTGATTTACGGGGCCAGTTTCCTCGTGACCGGATTTGTTTCGATCCTGCCGATCCTGGGCAAGTTTTCGGAATTCAGGAAATTCATATCAGGAGTAGCCACGCACGACGGCCTCTACGGGCAGGGCAGTCAGCAGATCATCAACTTCCAGGAATTCTTTTCGAATATCTTACTCATTTTCAAATATAATCCGGCCTATACCATCATCCTGTCCCTCGCCCTGGTGTTTGCCGTCCTGTTCCTGATTCATCCGGCAACACGTAGGATCAGGCGAAAGGAACTGCTGTTCCTGCTCGCCTTCATTCTGGCCTCGCTGGTTGGCTTTGTAATGGTAGCCAAGCACTTCAAGAATTATTACTTTGCACCCGTGCTGAGCCTGGCCGGTTTTGTCTTGCTGATCGTGCTTGACCGGGGCTTTTCCGGGTTGCCCGACCGATTAAGGAAGGTTTTGCTTGTGCTGGTTCCGGCGGGGCTGGTCCTTATGACGGTCATTCCATCCGTTTCGGCCTATTCCCTTAGAGCCGAGCGTTACCGGCACAATCAAGCGAGTGCCAACTTCATCCGGAGCCACTGCGGTCCGGGTGGGATCCTTTTTGTTGAACCAACCTGGCTTTCGGGCCCCGCCATTGAGAACGGGCTGGTTTACGGCATCAGCTATGTAGCCCATCGTCACCAGTTTTTCCCCGAATACTTGCGGGCTTACCCCCACGTGATCACCTGGGAGGGGGAGG
>JAWOHI010000406.1:0-22003 GCA_046485255.1 Bacteroidales bacterium | reverse complement strand
TAGGGGGGCAACAACGAGCGGATGAACGGTTCAGCCTCATCCTCGTTTGCTGAAGTGAATGTTTTGTTGATTGGGTCGGGGGGGCGAGAGCATGCCCTGGCGTGGAAATTGGCCCGTAGCCCGATTTTGCAGCGTCTTTTCATTGCCCCGGGCAATCCGGGGACGGCCGGCTGCGGGATCAACGTGGATATCGCGGTGAACAACTTCCCGGCGTTGGCCCAGCTTGTCAGAAGGGAGAGCATCCATTTGGTGGTGGTTGGACCCGAGGAGCCGCTGGCCAATGGGATACACGATTTTTTCAGGGACCAGGACGACCTCGACTGGGTGGGGGTCATTGGTCCCGACCGCAGTGGTGCCCGCCTGGAGGGGAGCAAGGATTTTGCCAAGCAGTTTATGAACCGCCACGGCATCCCCACCGCCCGCCACAAAACATTCACTTCAGCAAACGAGGATGAGGCTGAACCGTTCATCCGCTCGTTGTTGCCCCCCTATGTACTTAAGGCTGATGGCCTTGCTGCGGGTAAAGGGGTTGTCATACTTGACGACCCGGATCAGGCAGTTGCTGAGATTCGGGAAATGTTCGAAGGCAAGTTCGGTGCGGCCGGGTCTAAGGTCGTGGTGGAGGAGTACCTCCGGGGCATCGAGCTCTCCGTTTTCGTGCTGACCGATGGGGAGTCCTATCTTTTGCTCCCCGAGGCGAAGGATTACAAGCGGATCGGGGAGGGCGATACAGGCCCCAACACCGGCGGAATGGGTGCCGTTTCCCCGGTACCATTCGCTGATCCCGGGTTCCTCGACAAGGTGGTACAACGCATCATCGAACCCACCATCAATGGTTTGAAGCAGGAGCAGATCGGTTACAAGGGGTTCATTTTCTTTGGTTTGATAAGTGTGAATGGTGATCCATTCGTCATTGAGTACAATGTCAGGATGGGCGATCCGGAGTCAGAAGTGGTAATCCCCCGGATTGAAACGGACCTGCTCGACCTGTTCAAGGCAGTGAAAGAGGGCCGCCTCAGGGAGAAAACGGTCGAAATCAATCCGGAAGCCGCAGCCACGGTGATGCTGGTTTCGGGCGGTTACCCTGGCTCCTACGGCAAAGGGTTCCCCATTAATGGGCTTGAGGACATTGAGGATGGACAGGTGTTTCACGCCGGCACCGTGCGGAAGGATGGCCAACTACTGACCAACGGGGGCCGGGTTCTCGCCCTGACCGCGCTCCACCACTCCTGGAGGCTTGCCCTTGCCCACGCCTACGATATGGCGGGACAGGTCGGATTTGAAGGCGTGTACTACAGAAAAGATATCGGTTTTGACCTCTAAACCCGTTTTCAATGTTCCGGTTCATCAAGTCGATCAGCCTGGCTTCGCAGATCCTGGTACCGGTCATTGCCCTCATCCTGTTCATCCCCGTCCCGTTCCTTGTCGAGCATACCCGTTTTGCGGTACCCCCCGACGGGACCCTCAACCTCCTTGGCCTCGCCATCGGCCGGCTGCCGGCCTGGGCCTCGGTGCTGATCGCATTCCTGCTAACCCTTTTTGGCGCACTGCTGCTTAATGGCAGCGACCTGAAGCATCTTCTTACAGGCAGGCGTTCCTATGCCATTGCGTTTGTTTTCATTTTTCTGACCACCTCCTCCGGCCAGGTTTCCTTTGCCCATCCCGCCCTCTTCTCGGGCATCGCAATGCTGATCGGCAACAAGTACCTTCTGGAGCTGTACAAGTCGGATTCCTCCTATCCCCAAGTATTCAGCCTGGCCTTCAGCTGGAGCCTGGCAGGGTTGATTTATCCACCGGTGTTCTTCATCCTGCCGGTAATGGTTTTCGGCATTATCCTGATGGGTTCCAATACATTGCGCCACTTCCTGGTTTTCCTGGCCGGGCTGGTCACTCCAGTGGGCATACTTCTGGCGGTGTGGTACCTGATTGGCAACCTGGATTACGAGCTGGCCGCATTAAAATATTGGCTCTCATTCCGATTCGATCCCCTGCCGGGTTTTCTCCGGGGCAACTGGCTGTTATCCGGATGGTTCATCCTGATATTCATATGGATAGCAGTAGCCTCCATCGGGTATCGGAACCCGCGCGTGCAGTCAAGAAGACTGTTCCAGACCAATTTCATCCAGTTCCTGCTGACCCTGGCCGCCGCCGTCCTTTTGGCACCGGTTGGGCCCGAGATCATCTGGCTCCTGCTCATCCCGGTCACCTACCTGCTCACCTTCTGGCTCCTGGAGGTGGGCAAGGGGTGGAAGCGCGACCTCTTCTTTATCTCCTTGCTGGCCAGCTGGCTGGCTTTCCTGCTCAACGGCAACCTCTTTACGCTCTGACCGGTCTAGAGCGGGATGTTCCCGTGCTTACGCGGAGGATTGGATACCTGCTTGTTACGGGTCATCTCGATCGCCTGAATCAGCTTTCGGCGCGTATCTCTCGGAAAGATAATCTCATCGACATACCCCAGTTCGGCTGCCCTGAACGGAGTGGCAAAGCGGTCCTTGTACTCTTTCACCGCCTCCACGCGTCCCTCCTCGTCCAGGTTACGGTATAGGATGTTCACCGCTCCTTCGGGCCCCATCACGGCGATCTCCCCCATCGGGTAGGCATAATTCACGTCGGCCCCGATATGCTTGCTCGACATCACGTCGTAGGCCCCTCCGTAGGCTTTACGGGTGATCAGGGTGATCTTGGGCACGGTGGCTTCCGAAAAGGCATACAATAGCTTGGCCCCGTGCTTGATGATGCCGCCGAGCTCCTGCCCGGTGCCGGGCAGGAATCCCGGCACATCCACCAGCGTTACCAGCGGGATATTGAAGGCATCGCAGAACCGGACGAAGCGAGCGGCTTTAACCGATGAGCTGATATCCAGACAGCCTGCCAGGTGGGCGGGCTGGTTGGCGACTATCCCAACCGGATAGCCGTTCAGGCGGCCAAAGCCAATGATCATATTCTTGGCATAGAAGGGCTGTACCTCCAAGAAGTTATGGTCATCCACCACCGAGAGGATGATCTCCTTCATATCGTAAGGCTTGTTCGGATCGTCGGGCACCAGGCGCTGCAACGACTCATCCTGCCGGTTCGGATCATCCGTCGGGGGCGCATACGGCGGGTCCTCCAGGTTGTTCGAGGGGATGAACGAGATCAGCTCCCGTATCAGCATCATTGCCTGCTCGTCATCATTGGCGAGGAAATGGGCCACCCCGCTGCGGGCGTTGTGGGTCATTGCCCCCCCCAGATCCTCCTTGGTCACCTCCTCGTGGGTAACGGTCTTGATCACGTCGGGTCCCGTAACGAACATATAGCTTGACTTATCCACCATCAGGATGAAATCGGTGAGAGCGGGCGAGTAAACCGCACCGCCGGCGCAGGGCCCGAGGATGGCGGATATCTGCGGGATAACCCCGGAGGAGCGGACATTCCTGAAAAAAATGTCGGCATAGCCGGCCAGGCTCTCCACCCCCTCCTGGATGCGGGCGCCGCCGGAGTCGTTCAAGCCGATCACCGGTGCCCCCATCTTCATTGCCAGGTCCATTACCTTGACCACCTTATCGGCGTTCGACCGGCTCATCGTGCCCCCAAAAACCGTGAAATCCTGGGCGAAAACATACACCAGCCGGCCGTCTATCCTTCCGTAGCCGGTCACCATTCCGTCGCCCGGAATCTTTTTGTCCTGCATGCCGAAATCGTGATTCTGGTGCATAACCAACTTGTCCGTCTCAACGAACGAACCCGGGTCGAGCAGGTCCAGGATCCGCTCCCGTGCCGTTTTTTTGCCTGCCTGGTGCTGCTTGTCGATGCGTTCCTGTCCGCCGCCAATCTCGGCAGCGCGAATCTGCTCCTCGAGCCTGATGTATTTCTCTTTTAATCCCATTATAGATTGTTTATTCCAATTCGATTAGAACCTGATCGCTATCTACCGTGTCACCGGCTTTCACCAGCACCCGCCTGACCGAGCCGGCCTTCCCCGACTTGTACTCACTGTCCATTTTCATTGCCGAGACGATGGCCAGGGTCTGGCCAGGCGCCACCGTATCGCCCTCCTTAACCAGGATGTCCACCACCTTGCCCGGCATAGGCACGCGTATCAGGTTTTCCTGGTCTTTCTCCTGTCCCTGGTTGCGACTGCGGAGATAACGCGCCTGGGCGTCGAGTATTTCCAGGTCGAAAGTCTGAACGAAGGTGTTGACGGTGTAACTGCGGGGATTATCCGAAGCAATCGCTTCGATGCTGAAGGAGCGCCCCTCCACGATGAGGGAATAGATTCCGTTTGCAACCTCCACGAGGTCAATATCATAGACCTTTTCGTCCACTTTCATCCGGTATCGCGCCCCCTGGCGCTCCAGGATCTCCACTTCGTGGACCTCTCCCTGCGGGTTGAGTTCGATTAGCATTTTGATTTACGATTTACCATTTACGATTTACCATTTACGTTGTTTCCAGGCGGAGCGTTGGTTGCCACCTTGCGTTGGAAAGGCCTGTTTTTCCCGTTTGTTGACGAAATCAATATAGGCCGTAATGATTGCTACATCCTGGCATAGGGTATTGCACAGACGTTCTTCAAACAGGAATTTGGCGTTGTTTTCGATAAAGCCGGTGTCGTAGTGCCCCGTAATGAAATCGGGGCAATCCATTATCCTCTGCAGGAAGGGGATGGAGGTCTTGATTCCGGTGATCTTGTATTCGAGCAGGGCCCGTTTCATTCTCCTGATTGCCTCAGTCCGGTTGGCTCCCCAGACGATCAGCTTGGAGATCATCGGGTCGTAATAAATGGGGATATCAAAGCCTTCATAAACGTAGCCGTCGTGCCTGACACCAAGGCCGAGTGGTTCGGTGAGGTGACGGATCCGGCCGGGACTGGGTAAGAAATTGTTGTCGGGGTCCTCGGCATAGATGCGGCACTCGATGGCGTGGCCGCGCTGGACCACGTCCGACTGCCTCATTTTCAATGCCTCACCGCTTGCAATGCGAATCTGTTCCTTGACCAGGTCGATCCCGATCACCCTTTCCGTGATCGGGTGTTCTACCTGAAGGCGGGTGTTCATCTCGAGGAAGTAGAAATGGAGGTCGTTATCCACCAGGAACTCGATGGTGCCGGCCCCTTCGTAGGAGACGGAGCGGGCTGCGGCCACGGCGTGGCGCCCCATCTCCTCCCTCACCTCGGCGGTCAGCAACGGGGAGGGGGTCTCTTCGACCACTTTTTGGTGCCGCCGCTGCACGGAGCATTCCCGCTCGCAAAGGTGGATGACATTTCCGTGGCGGTCGGCCAGGATCTGAAACTCAATATGGTGCGGGTTCTGGATGAATTTCTCGACATAAATGG
Source organism: Bacteroidales bacterium (assembly GCA_046485255.1). GTDB lineage: Bacteria > Bacteroidota > Bacteroidia > Bacteroidales > UBA12481 > UBA12481. Next base: position 16,689 of record JAWOHI010000406.1, on the reverse strand, counting down.
TGTCGTCCCCGAAGGCCGCCCTGGCCTCCGACCGGGCCGCCCTCAGGGCGGGCAGGATCTCCTCTTCCGTCTTGACCAGCCTCATTCCTTTGCCTCCCCCACCGGCTGAAGCCTTGATCATCACCGGCAGGCCGATCGATCGCACCTGCTCGATGGCGCCCGCGTCATCCGTCAGGCCCCGGTTGGTTCCCGGCACTACCGGCACCCCCGACCGGATCATTGTCTCCCTGGCGGTGATCTTGTCGCCCATTGTTTCGATGGCTTCCGGGGAGGGCCCGATGAAAATCACCCCCTCCTCCCGGCAGCGGGCTGAGAAGCGGGCGTTCTCCGACAGGAAGCCGTATCCGGGATGAATGGCATCGGCCCCTGATTGTCTGGCCACCCGGAGGATCTTCTCCATATCAAGGTACGATTCGGCCGAAGGGGAGGGGCCGATGTGGTAGGCCTCATCGGCGTACCGGACGTGTTGTGATGTCCGGTCGGCATCGGAGTAAACAGCCACCGTGTCAATGCCCATTTCACGGCACGAACGCATCACGCGCAGCGCGATTTCGCCGCGGTTAGCGACGAGCACTTTCTTTATCATCCAAAACACAGGTTAGGTAAACGCGGTAAATATATGGTTTTTAATAATAAACAAATCAAGGGGCAAAATGCCAAGTCAGGGGAGCATTGATTTTATTAAGTTTACAGTCAATACCGACCAACTGAGCCCAATGAACATACCTGTATTGCACGTAACCGAGCGCACCCTGGCCGAAGCGTATGAGCAAGCCCTGATCACGCTTTATCGTGAGGGGGTTCGAATCAAGACCCAGTATGACAAGCCGGGGGATCCCCCGAGCATCGACAGCACGATGAACATCACCATCCTGGAGCCGGAGACTGATCCGATGATTCATAAGGCATTCCCGGGGGGCATTGACGACCTTCGCGAGTACGTCCTGGAGTTGAAAGGGTTCAAGGATCACTGGGTCAAGAATATGAACGATCCTGCCGATACCCGGTGGGAGTACACTTATCACGGCCGGATGGCGGCCTATGGGTCCTGGAGGGAGCTGGCCGACCCTGCCGATCCTACGTCGGGTATCCTGGTCGGGGAGCCGGTGAACCAGATCGAGCAGGTTGTTGAAAAGCTTTGCAGACAGCCCTATACCCGTCAAGCACAGATGATTACCTGGATGCCGGGCCTCGATGCCCGGGTTTACGACCCGCCCTGCCTGCAATCGCTCTGGTACCGGATACTGGAGGATGAAGAGGGCACGTGGTGGCTCAACTGCAACATCCGGTTCCGGAGCAACGACGCCTGGGGTGCCAGTTTTATGAATATGTTCGGGTTCATCCAGTTCAGCCGCGAAGAGATTGCCGAGCGGATAGCTGAGCGGACCGGCCGCACTGTCAGGCTGGGAAGGCTTAACTGGCAGGCCGACAGCTATCATATCTACGGGAAAGACCTGGAAAAAGCGGCCGGATTGCTGTTCGACCGAATCCATACGATGCCTTTCGAAGATCGGATTTACCATTTTCACGATGAGTTTATCCAGGAGATGTATCGAATGGCCGATCTGACCATTAAGCCAAAGATTGACCGGTATGGGAAATGACAGGGGAGATCTACGGATCTATTTTTGCGGCTCCATTCGTGGAGGAAGGAGTGACGTCCTTATTTACAAGGAGTTGATCGATTTTCTCAAGTCATTTGGGCGGGTGCTTACCGAGCACGTCGGTGAGCCGTCCCTGACGGATGAGGGCCATCTTCCTCCGGCGGAAATCCACGCGCGCGACCTGGCCTGGTTGCGGTCGGCCGACGTCGTGGTCGCGGAAGTGACCACTCCCAGCCTGGGGGTGGGCTACGAGCTTGGAAAGGCCGTATCACTTGGAAAGCCGGTGCTCTGCCTCTTTCGTCGCGCATCCGGCAGGTCGCTCTCGGGAATGGTTTCGGGCTCACCGGGCATTCAAACTGTTTTATATGACGAGGTTGCGGAGGCCAAAGAGCAGATCGAAAAATTTATCCGGTTGAATTCAGCTGGTGCTGCCCTGGAGGCGATCCCCCGCCTATCGATCGCACCCTTGCGCACCCCTGTCGAGCGCTGTTTGCGGCTGGAGGAGGCGGTTCCCGGAATGCCCCAATTGTACCTGAAAAGGGATGATCATATCGGCCCGCTGGTATGGGGCAACAAGGTTCGCAAGCTGGAGTACTGTTTCGCGGAAGCCCGTTTGCGAGGCGCCACCACGCTGATCACCTGCGGCGGGATTCAGTCGAACCACGCCCGGATCACCGCCCAAACAGCTATCCGATTCGGTTTCAAGGTGATACTGGTGCTCAACGGTCCCAGGCCGCTCAAGCCCACCGGCAACCTGTTGGTGGGGCACAAGCTCGGCGTGCGGATCGACTATGTGGGGAGCCGGGAGGAGCGGGCGGCCCGGATGGACCAGAATCAGGCCGACCTGGCCCTGCAGGGGGAGCCGGCGATGGTCATCCCGCTGGGCGCCTCCGACGAGACCGGCTCCCTCGGCTTCGTCAGGGCCGCGAAAGAACTGGCTGATCAGGAACAAGAGTTGGGCTTACGTTTTAATTACCTGTTCCATTCCACCTCCTCGGGGGGAACCCAGACTGGACTGGAGGTTGGGAAAAGGCTTTTCGGCCTCCAAGCCAACATTATCGGTGTCAGCGCCGACAGCTCCGCAGAGGAGATCAGGGCAACGGTGGCCCGCTCATCAGAACCGATTTTTGCCCGGCTGGGCAGCTCGGTCCGGATCGATCCGGAGGAGGTCAGGGTCGAAACCGGCTTCATCGGGCCGGGCTACGGCGTTCCGTCGGCCGAATCCCTGGAGGCCGAAAGAATCTTCGCCGAGACGGAAGGAATACTCCTGGACCAGACCTACACGGCAAAAGCCGCGGCCGCCTTGATCGCATATGCGCGTAAAGGCTTCTTCAGACCCACCGACCGGGTCCTGTTCTGGCACACCGGCGGCACCATCGCCCTCTTCCAATAACCTGATCCCTGATCCCTGATCCCTGATCCCTGAAACCTGAAACCTGATCCCTGAAACCTGAAACCTGATAATATGACCTCCCTCGGTTTGCTAAGCATCATCCCCCCCCTCATCGCCCTGGGGCTTGCCCTCTGGAAACGGAGGATCATCCCGGCCCTGCTGATCGGAGGACTGACCGGCTCTTTGATACTGGCCGGCAATAAATGGGTTTTCGTGGTGGATTACCTGGAGAAAGTGATCCGGGTGACCGGGGATCGCGGCAACCTGCAACTGATCCTGTTCGGGGTGCTGGTGGGCGGATTGATCCGGCTGATGGAGTCGGCCGGAGGCTTCAAGGGGATGATCCGGCTTTTGGAACAGCTGAATATCAAGGCAAAAAGGCCTGTTTATCTGCTCACCTGGGCCATCGGCCTGCTGATGATCCTGGAGAACTACTCCAACATAATGGTCAACGGAACCACCGTCGGCAGCCTGTACGATAAGCTGGGCATTCCCCGGACGAGGATGGCCTACTTCCTTCACTCCATCAGCATCAACTGGGTGGCCATCATCCTGTTCAACAGCTGGGGAGCCTTTTATATGACCCTCCTGGCAGGCCAGGGGATCAGCGATCCGTTCAGGGTGGTGGCCGGAGCAATGCCGCTGAACTTTTACTGTATTGCCAGCCTGCTGATGGTGGCCCTGACGATGGTGTTCGGGTGGAATATTGGAAGGACGGCTGACGCTGGACGGCTGGAGGAGGACGGCGGACGGCCGACCGCTGACGCGGGACGGCTGGAGGCTGACGGCGGACGAAAAGGTGACTTTTTGCTGGTTATCGTGCCGGTGGTGGTGCTGGTGGGGACGATGCTCGTGAGCCTCGTGGCGACGGGAAAGGGTTCCCTGATCCGTGGCGACGGGACAGCTTCGGTCTTTTATGCCGTAATGGCTTCCATCGCCGTGCTGGCTCTGATGGTGGCGCTCAGGCCGAAAAGCCAGCGGCCTCCGGTGGAGAAGACCATCTATGCAGGGATCGGCGAGTTCGTGGAGGTGGGGATCCTGCTGGCGCTTGCCCTCACCCTGGGGTCTCTCTGCAAGGATCTGGGTACCGGATACTATATCGCCGGGCTGGCCCAGGGAAACATCCCGGCCTTCCTGATGCCCCTTATCTTCTTCTTCGTCAGCTGTCTGATCTCCTTTTCGACCGGAACCTCCTACGGAACCTTCAGCATTATGGTCCCGCTGGCAGTCCCCGTGGCCGACGCAATGGGAATACCGCTGCCCCTGATGTTCGCGGCCTGTATTTCGGGCGGGGTTTTCGGGGACAATACCTCCCCGTTTTCCGACACATCGGTGATCACGGCCATCTCCTCGAGAATCAGCGTGGTTACGCACGTGAGGACACAATTGCCCTATGCCCTGATCTCCGCTTCCGTGGCGGCGATACTGTTCGTTGTTGCCGGCATTCTGTCCTGAAGCCGGGAGATCCTGACCTGGTTAATTCACCTTGTAATTGGCATATTGGATGATCACCTTCGCCGATGTGGGTGTTTCGGAGATTTTCCCCTGATTGGGCCGGAACTCACTCATCATCTTGGCCGGAATGCTCATATTGCTGATATCGAAGGTGACAATCGTCTGGTCGGGCAGGTTGAATGGGTGGTTGGTGAAAGTGAAGTCAATCAGGTAGGTGCCAGATGTCTTCGTAAAGGTTTTCATCCGCACCACGGATAATTTTTGCGGGTCAATCCAGAGCTGGGCCAGGATGATGTCTTCAATGTCCTCCTCGGGGATAATCTTGATAACCACTGTTCTAACCCCGCGGATATCCTCCTCGCCGGCTCGAATGGCCGTATAGGGGCGGTTGATCAGGGAGAGATAGTCCATCTGCATCCCGCTCCTGGGCAGTAGCGCCAATCCCTCGGTATCGAACTCGAATTTGTCCGGTTTCTGATACCGGATCTTCACGAGCCGCTCCTTGATCTTGATGAAATCGACATCCACCGTAATCCTGGCCTCCACCTCGAACCGGTTGATCCTCTCCATATTTTCGGCGAGAGCCTGGAGGAGTTCATCCGGAGCAGCCTGCGACCGGGCACCGGCAGCGAATCCGGCAAATATCAGCATCAGAGCGAATAATCTTTTCATTATCACGTTAATATATCCTTTTTTCTAAAGTAGTAAAGGGTTACCAAGGTAAAGAGAACGATATAAACCCCCTGAACCAGGATGGCCTGGCCGATCATTTTGAGGGTGAATTCGGTATCGAAGAACTGCTGCCAGGAAGTTAGGTAGGTGGTGAAGAAAAAGGGCAGCACCGGCTCCAACAGGCTCGCCCCGACCGTAGAGATGATCGTGATGCCGATGATCAGGGCGATGGTTCCGATGATCGGGCCGATGGAGTTATCTGAAAAAGAGGACAGGAAAAAGGAGAGGGCGGCGACCGTCGTCATACATAGCATCCCATAGGCATAGGCTCCCGCAAAACGCCAGATGACGTCGTCGGCACCGATGATGCTGACCTTGGTGGTCATTACCAGCATATCGCCAGGCCCGAAAAGGATCCACCCGACCCCTATGCTGAGGATGATCATTAACACCACCAGGAGCAGCGAATAGATCCAGCCGGCTATAAACTTGGAGATGACCAGCTTGGTGCGGCTCACCGGCCGGGTGAGCAGGATCCGGTAGGTGCCCGCGTTGGCCTCCCCCGCCAGCAGGTCGCCAGTGACCAGTGCCACCAGGATCGGGATATGGATCCACAAGGTGTTCAGGATGATGTAGGACACCCCGTACATATTGATCAGCTTCCCCTCGAAGATGAACTTGTCGCTCAAGGTGGCAATGACCATCTGAAGCATTTCATCTCCCTTGATGTAGATTCCGGCCTGAATGGCCAGCACAATGATGAAGACGGCTCCAAATCCGATATAGGTCCTCGGCTTGGTGAAGATCTTAAACAGTTCGATGCTAATGAGTTGTCTCATTTTCAGTAAGTTGAAGGAAAAACTCTTCGAGTGACCTGACCGGTTCAATGGCAAAGATCCGGATCCCCCTGCCGAACAGGAAGCCCGCCAATTCGGGGATCTCCTCCTTGGTCACCTTGAACCAGACCCGGTCGGGGGTGCTTTTCAGCAATTTCGAGGCCCAGGGGGTCTCCCGGATCGCCTGGCGGATGGCGTCGGGATCGTCGAGAACAAAGGAAACCTGCTGCCCCTGCCCGGTCACCAGGTCAAAAACGCTGCCTTCAACGAGGGAGCGGCCTTTGTTGATGATGATCATCCGGTTGGCAATCTGTTCGATTTCGTAAAGGATATGGCTGGATATCAGGATGGTGATGCCAAAGTCCTGGTTTAGCGACTTCACCAGTTCGCGGATCTCTTTCTGTCCCTGCGGATCCAGTCCGTTGGTTGGTTCATCCAGGATGATCAGCTCCGGTTGGTGCAGGATGGTCTGGGCAATGCCCAGGCGCTGCTTCATCCCCTGGGAGAAGGTCCCGACCCGGCTGTCGGCGCGGTCGAGCAACCCCACCTGGTCGAGCACCTCATCAACGCGTCGGTTGAGGTCGGAAACCTGCGAGAGTTTGCCGAGAATCTGGAGGTTTTTCCTGGCGGACAGGTAGTTGTAAAAATCGGATTTTTCGACCAGGGCACCGACCCGCCGGAGGGTCTGGTACCGGTGCGTTGCCAGGCTCTCCCCAAACAGGTTGATCTCTCCCGAGGTGGGGCTGATCAGGGAGAGGATCATCCGGATCGTGGTACTTTTACCGGAGCCGTTGGGCCCAAGAAAACCGTAGATATCGCCGGGCAGGACGCTCAGCGACAGGTGGTCGACCGCCTTGATGCGACCGTAGTTCTTGGAGAGGTTTTTTATTTCGATGAAGGGGGTCATTGCGGGCATCGGGCTCTATTGATTGGTAGTCGGGGCGAATGGAGCTTCAAAGGTAAACGTTCCGGATCCGGTTTCATATACGGCATACCCTTTTTCGAGGCCCCGGTATCGGATATCCTGGACCGAGTATGCCGGCTGGCCCGATTCGGTCACCTGGTCGGGTTGATTGGTCTGCACGTAGATCTGGGCGGTGGTGTTGGGCGGGATGGTGACTTTCAGGTGAAGCCGCCCCTTTTCAATCCGCCAGTCCGATTCGATTCTTCCATACATCGACAGATGTTCAGCCCGGGCGTGGGTGAGCCCTCCTCCCATCACCGGGCGGATGATGATCTTTTTATAGGCTGGCTCCGACTCGTCGGCCTGCAGCCCGGCCACCTCGCTGTAAATCCAGCTGCCGATCGCTCCATAGGCATAATGGTTGAACGAGTTCATCCCCGGATCCTGGAAGCTGCCGTCGGCTTTGATCCCGTCCCAACGCTCCCAGATGGTGGTTGCCCCTTTGGTTACCGGATAGAGCCAGGAGGGATAATTCTTTCTCATCAAGAGCATATATGCCAGATCGTTATATTCGAATTTCGAAAGCAACGGATTAACAAGGGAAGCGCCAAGGAATCCGGTGGTGATGTGGCCGAACCGGCGGACGTCGGCAGCAAAGCGGCCGGCGATCTCCCGGCGTTTGTTTTCAGGCACCAGGTCAAATGTAAGGGCCAGCGCATAAGCTGTTTGCGTGTTAGAGGCCAGCCGGCCGTTGGGGGTGACATACTCCTCATTAAACGCATCCCTGATCTTAAAGAAAAGATTCCGATAGAATGCGGCATCAGTCTTTTTATCAAGGATTTCCGCAATATCGGCCAACATTTTCGAGGAGTTGGCGAAATAGGCTGTGGCGATGAGGTCCTTGTCTGTGGTAGCTCCCGGGTAGTCGGAGGCATTGGAGGCGAATGCCAGCCAGTCGCCAAAATGGCTTCCGGTAGTCCAGAGGTAGGTTTCGCCAGCCTGGTTGCGCATATATTCGACCCACGCCTTCATCGAAGGATACTGGGTTTCGAGGATGCGCTTATCTCCATATTGCCGGTAGAGGGTCCAGGGAACGATGATGGCGGCATCGGCCCAGCCGGTGGCGCCGCCGGCTTTGAGCACGTCGGGAATGACGTGGGGCACCCGGCCGTCGGGCAACTGGTCAGCCGCCAGGTCCCTGAGCCATTTGGTGAAAAAAGTGGCGGTTTGGTAGTTGAAGCAGGCGGTCGGGGCAAACACCTGTGCATCGCCGGTCCAGCCCATACGCTCGTCCCGCTGCGGGCAGTCGGTGGGCACGTCGAGGAAATTGCCTCGAAGGCCCCACTGGATATTGTGCTGAAGCTGGTTGAGCAGCGTGTCGGAACAGGAGAAGCTCCCCGTCGGGGCCATATCCGAATGGATGACGATCCCGGTGATGTGCTCTTTCCTCAGTTCGCCGGGATACCCGGATACCTTGACATAACGGAAGCCCTGGAATGTGAAATGAGGTTCATAGACTTCACGGCCGCTTCCCTTGAGGATATAGTCCACCTGCTGTTTGGCGCTGCGCAGGTTGGCAAAATAGAGGTTCCCGTCCCGGTCGAGCACCTCGGCGTGCCTGAGGGTTATCCGGGTGCCAGACTTTCCCGAGACTTTCAGGCGGACCCACCCAACCATATTTTGTCCGATATCCACTACGGTATCCCCATTGGGGGCAATGAAGATCCGTTCGGGCCGGAGCTCGGCGGTAGCCCGCACCGGCGGCGCCGTCTGAGCTGCCAGGACCTCCTTCGGATGGGTTTTCACCTGTACCGGCTGCCAGTCGTCATCATTGAACTTCGGGGAGCTCCAGCCGGGTATCTCCAGGCGGGCATCATATAATTCCCCGTGGTAGATCTCCGACATCCGAACCGGTCCCTTGCCCGACTTCCAGGTGCGGTCGGTCACGACCAACTCTGAACTGCCGTCCCGGTAAACGATCTTCATCTGCGCGATCAAACCGGTTGAGGGTCCGTAGTAATTGGTGAAATTATCCCAGCTGAACGGACCGCGATACCAGCCGTTGCCCAGCACCACCCCGATCACGTTCTGCCCGTTCTGCAATTGCTCGGTTACATCGTAGGTTTGATATTGCAGATGCTTGTTATAGCTGGTCCAGCCCGGCGTAAAGAGCCAATCGTTTGGCTTCATTCCATTGATCTCCAGCTGATAAAGCCCGTGTGCGGAGATGTAGAGCCGGGCACTCCGGATGCGCTTGCCAATCCTGAAGCTCTTTCTGAGGTAGGGATTTGGCTGGTCCTGGATGTTCCCACCCGCGTCCGCCGGCTCAATCCAGGAGGCTTTCCAGTCGGATGCCTTGATCAGTCCCATCTCCCAAAAGGCCGGTTTCGACCAGTCGCTGATCCGGTAATGGTTGTCCCAGATCCTGACACTCCAGTAAAGGCGTTCGCCCGACTTGAGCGGCGGACCGCCATACTCCACCTGGTTGCTTTGGGTGGACATCACCTTTTTTGAAGTCCAGACCAGGGGCGACCCCTTTGCCAAATTCTCCGGAGAGGTTGCCACCTTGATGTCATAGGCGATCTGCCTGACATCCCTCACGTTGGCCTTGGTCTCCCAGCTCAGGCGGGGCCTGATTACATCGATGCCGACGGGATTCTCGGTGTATTCGGTCCGCAGGTTGGTGACCTCGATATAGGCTTTCGGCTGGTATTGGGCGAGGCCGGCGGTGAATAGGGAGAGACAGAGGGTCAGGAGCCATCCCGACTTGCTCAGTAGGGCGGATATTCGCATATGGCTGTTTTTGATAGTAATTTTTTTGAAAGATAGGTTATTATATCATCCGGCGAACAGGTCCTGGTCCGCGATGGCGTCACCGATCGGCAGATGCGGCCACACCAGGGGCGGAGCGATCAGCCACCGGGCGACAGGATCCGGACGGATGGAGGGATCTTCCCAGACCGCCAGCCGGATTTCGTGTACGCCCTGATCCATATAGCGGGGTTCAGGGCCTGTCAGCAGGGGATCGCCCTGCTCGTGGCAATAGACGGCACTGCGCAGTACCGAGAGCCGTACCTCCCGTCCGTCGAAATCAAAGCCGTGCAACCCGTTATGTGCCAAATGGAGCTTCTTCTTCCCATCGGCATCCTCCACCCTGATCCAGCGCCCGTGGACATACTCCTGGCCATCAGCGTTATAAACCTCCTCGCCTCCCGGAATCTCGGCGGTTAGCACCGGGTTCTCCATTTTGACTGGAATGGCCAGTTTAAGGCGCAGCCGCTCTTCGTTCCAGTGAATGCGGATCTTGTATTCGGTCACCGGCCAACCCGGGTAGCTGATCCGCTGGACAAGGATGCGGCTCCGGTTGAAGGCCAGTTTCTGTTCGTAGAGCTCCCTGACCGGCCCTTGCTCGATCAGGCGCTCCGGTTGGCCCTCCGGCTCAAACCGCCCTGCCACTTCGCGCCAGGCTCCGGTTCCGGTACCCCAGGAATCCGCCCGGTCGTGAAGCGCCAGGAAGCACAGCTGCGCTTCGCGCACGGCAGGTGGTGGTCTGTGGTCTGCGGTCTGCGGTCTGCCGTCAGCTGCCAATGATGATAACCTCAACTCATAGTGATGTACGCCTGCGGGGATTCCCCTGGCGATGAAGCTGATCTTCCTCCGCCAGCGATGGAAGGGGAGACGGGCTTCGGGCTGCTCCTCCTGGCAAGGCACCTCATTTCCCAAGCGGTCGAACAGCCGGAGGACCCATTCGCCCTCCCAGAGGGGGCGGTAATCGCTCATACATTCAAATTCGACGGGCACCTGCTCCAGCTCGGGTACCGATTGGAAGAGGGTAACCGGGATATGGGCCTGCAGGGGCGGCGCGGCCCGGTTGATCCGGCTGACCAGGCCGAGGTTCAGCCTCCGGATGTTCTCAAGGGCCCGTCCATAGAGCTCCAGGGCGTCCTGCTCGGCCGGGGCGGTGCAGGTCCCGGGCAGGATGTCGTGGAAATCGTTGAACAGGATGTCACGCCAGATGTCACGATAGGTGTCGGGTATCAGGTTGAAGGTGTCAGGTGCCAGGTTCGGGGTTTCGGGTTGGGGGAGGTGGTGGGAGAGTGATTCGCTTTGAAGGGCGGCAGCGCTGGCTTCCAAAGCTTTACGCTTGATTCGCGAGAGTGAGGTGTAGCAGCCCGCAAAGACGCGCTGCAGACTGCCTTCCTTAACCGGGAGGGTGGGGATCAGCGGCCGGATCGCCTCCAGGTACCGGTCGGGGGTACTGTGAACGAACGCGACCCGGTCATCGGATGCGGTATATTCACGGATCTGGTTCAGGTCGTGACGCGTGGCTCCGCCGCCGTGGTCGCCCAGGCCCCAGAAGAGGGCGACGTCGCGGCCCAGCCGGATGGCCAGGTCGGCCCCTTCACGCAGACGCCCTGCGATATTGTGGCGCTCATTGTGGTAAAGCCCGATCTCGATCCGGTATCCGGTGATCATCCGGCCGTCGGTCCCCTTCCAGTTGTAAAGGCTGGCCGGAAGGTCAAGGAACTCTTTTTCAGGCCTTTGATGGATATACATCTCATATCCGTGATCGAGCAGGATACCCGGAAGGGTGGCCGGGTGGCCGAAGGAGTCGAAATTATAGGCCACCTTGGGGATCGATCCGAAATGCTCCAGGAAGAACTCCTGGCCCATCCGGATGTTGCGGACCAGGTTCTCCACCGGCGGCAGGTTCAGGTCGGGCTGCAGGAACCAGCCCCCGGAGATGAACCAGCGCCCCTGATCCACCAATTGCCTGATACGGGTGAACAGGGGAGGGTCATATTCCCTGACCCACTGGTAAAGGATGGCTTCATTGTGGTTGAAGATCAGCTCGGGATACTCCTCAAGGATTTGCACGGCGGTGCGGAAAGTCATCAGGGCCTCGGAACACCCTTCGGTCCAGCGCCATTGCCAGACCGGGTCGAGGTGGGCGTTGCAGATGAGGTGGACGTTATGCTTCATCACGTGCCGGTAGGTTTTTGTACCAGGTGAAATAGAGCAGGGTGGCTACGGCCGCCAGGGCGGTCAGCACCAGCCAGAACTGCGGCCATTGCCTCAGGAGGAGGTAAAAGGGAAGCAGGGCGATCAGGAACTGGTAGACCGGGGTGATCAGGCCGTTGATCCCGTCCATCAGCGGTTCGCGGTCATTGGCCTTGACCAGCCCCCTCGACACGGCCTCGAGCCTGACGGGCTTCCAGAACCCAAAAGGCCTGATCCGGGTGTAAAAATCCACCAGCACGTCGCGGTCGGTGGGTTTCACCAGGAATCCGATGGTGACCGAAAGGACCAGGCTGGCTGCGACATTGATTCCCAGTGAGTTGGTGGAGGAGACCGAGCCGAGGACCAGCTTCTGCAGGATGATGAACAGGGCGGTGGCCACCATACTCCAAACAAATGCCTTGGCGCTGAAGCGCCACCAGTGCCAGCGGAGGGTAGCCGGGACCAGGATCATAGTGACCACGACGAACAGCATTGTCTCCCAGGCGGATATAATGTTGGTAAAAGCGAGGCTGAAGAAAAAGCCGGCCAGGAGGGCGATGATGGAGGCCAGTTGACCGATCCGGATGGCCTTTTTCCCGGAAATGTGTTTAATGAAGTAACGCTTGATAAAATCATTGGTAACTACGTTGCTGGTCACGTTGATCATCGCATCGAGAGTCGACATCAGGGCTGCCAGGAGGATCGCCAGGAAGAGGCCGCTGACTCCCCTTGGCAGGTTGGTGATCACCAGGGGGAGCATCCTCTCCCCGTCGAAGCCGGTGGTCCCCCCGAGCAGGGTCAGCCCCATCAACAGGAACGCAATGGCGATGATCCAGCGCAGGACGAAAAGGGTGGTCCAGGTTCCTGCGGCCAGGGCCGAGTCCCTGGGCGAGCGGGTGGTGAGGAAGAACTGGAAATCCCACACGTTGGGCCCGGCCAGCACACGGAAGATCATCCAGGAGAACCCGATCACCATCACGGGGCCGAACCAGTAAAAGTGCTGATAGGCCTCCGGCGTGGTTTCGAGATAGCCTGGCCATAGTTTCCAGGTGAGAGCCAGGGAGTTCCAGCCCTCCGGCAGGGAGGCCGCAAGACCAAGTCCGGTGCCCTGTGCAAAAATGCTGATAACCACGAATATGGCCCCAATGGTGATCAGGGCGGTTTGAAAAATGTCCGTGATAACCACCCCGTAGAACCCTCCCAGCGTGACATAGATCCCTACCACGGCAAAGACGATGAGGGTCGATTGCCACCGCTCCAGCGGAAAGAACTCGCTGGCGAACTTCCCGATGCCCACCGCCATATACATCAGGTTAAAGACCATCAGCACCAGGAGAAAGATCGCGGAGGCCAGCCTGGCCATTTCGGCATCCCGGTTCTTTCCAAAGCGTGTCTCATTCCATTCGGCAAAGGTCATCACCCCCGATCGCCGGATCCACTTGGCCTGGAAAGCCATATAGCCGGCCATCATGAACCAGCCCCAGAATATGTTGGTCATCCAGACGGTCTTCAGTCCCAGGTAGAAGAGGGCTCCCACAAGGGCCATAATCCCCGCTATGTCGATGTAGCTTGAACAGCCGGCGATCCCCAGCACCCACCAGGGCAGGTTCCGTCCTGCCAGAAAATAGTTGTCAAGGCCCGCCGAGGCCTTTTTCCGGATCAGGAAACCGGTTAGGACCACCCCGGCCAGGTAGACGAACACGATCAGCAGATCAATCCAGTGCAAACTCATTTGGTTGGTTTTACCTGCCGAAATTGGCAAAATATTCCTTGCGGCCTTTAACATTTTTTCACTTTTTGGGAACCGTTAATTCGTCCATCTTTCCTAATTTTCAAGTTTTCCTGAACCTGATTGAAATGAAGAAAGAGACCATTGAACAGGCACGTGAAAAGGCCGCACGAATGCTCCGCGATGCCGGGATCGTGATTACCGACCAGGAGAGGCAGGACATTGAAATTGCCGATATGGGGCTGGATGACCTGGAGCACATCGGAATAGAAGTGGTGGTCTATGAGAACAATTCGCGCTACTGTGCAAAGGAGCTGGTGCTCTTTCCGTGGCAGATCTGCCCTGAACACCGCCATCCGAAAGTCTCGGAAGCCAATATCGGGAAACAGGAGACCTTCCGGTGCCGTTACGGCGAGGTTTACCTCTACGTGGCTGGTGAGCCTGCTGCCAACCCCCGGGCCCGGGTTCCCGAGCGGTACCGCAAATGGATGACCGTCTGGAACGAGGTCATCTTAAGGCCTGGCGACCAGTACACACTGGCTCCCAATACCCGCCACTGGTTTCAGGCCGGCCCTGAGGGGGCCATCGTTTCGGAGTTCTCCTCCACCAGCACGGATGAGAATGACGACTACACGGATCCTGGGATAATGAGAGTGTAGATGGGGCACAGGGGCATAAGGGCACAGGGGCCCGGGGGGGAGATAGAAATCAATAACCAAACTTCATATCATGAAAAAGCTTGCCTTGTTTGTTTTAACGACGTTGTTTCTGCTGGCGGGATGCCAGCCGAAGACGGATTTGGAGATTCCTTATGAAAAGTATGCCCTCGGCAACGGGTTGGATGTGATCCTGCACCAGGACCATTCGGATCCGATCGTTGCCCTGGCGATCCTCTACCACGTGGGATCGAACCGGGAGGATGAGGGCCGGACGGGTTTTGCGCACCTGTTTGAGCACATTATGTTCCAGCGGTCGGAGAACGTCCCTGAGGATCAGTTCTTCAAGATCATCCAGGATGCGGGTGGCACCCTGAACGGCGGTACCGGGAACGATGCCACCACCTATTACGAGGTAGTGCCGAAGAACGCATTGGAGAAAATCCTCTGGTTGGAATCGGACCGGATGGGGTTCCTGACCAATACCATCACCCAGAAGACTTTCCAGATCCAGCAGAACGTCGTGCAGAACGAAAAGAGGCAGAGCGTGGACAATGCCCCTTACGGGCACACCAGCGGGGTGGTAGCCAAAAACCTCTACCCGGCCGGCCACCCATACAGCTGGACGGTCATCGGGGAGATGGAGGACCTGTTCAATGCCACGCTTGACGACGTGAAAGGGTTCCACGCCAGGTATTATGTGCCGAACAACGCGACGCTTGTCCTGTCTGGCGATTTCGATATGGCAGAGGCCAAGCAGCTGATTGAGAAGTATTTCGGTGAGATTCCGCGTGGAGCCGACCTGGAAGATCCGAAGCCGTGGAACATCAGGCTGCCCGAAACCAAGAAGCTTTATCACGAGGACAATTTCGCCCGTGCACCCCAGTTGAGAATGGTTTGGCCCACAGTGGAGCAGTACAGTAACGACAGTTATGCGCTTGATTACCTGGGGCAACTGCTCTCCTCTGGGAAAAAGGCTCCCCTATACAATGTGCTGGTCAAGGAGAAGAAGCTGACCTCAGGAGCGGGTGCCTACAACTCGAGCCAGGAGATCACCGGCACCTTCGGTATCTCGGTCACCGCCAATGAGGGCGTCAGCCTGAAGGAAGTGGAGGAGGCCATCTTTGAGGCATTCGAGCGTTTCGAGAAGGAGGGATTCACCGACCAGGACGTCGAAAGGCTCAAGGCCGGAATGGAGACCAGCTTCTACAGCGGGATCAGCAGCATCCTGGGCAAGTCGTTCCAGCTCGCCCGTTACAACGAATATGCCGGCAACCCCAGTTTCTACAAGCAGGATATCCAGCGCACGAAAGAGGTGACCAAGTCAGATATCCTCCGGGTCTATGATAAATACATCAAGGGCAAGCCCTACCTTGCCACCAGCTTCGTTCCCAGAGGCCAGGCCGACCTGGTTGCCGATGGGTCGATGAATGCCGGGGTCGTGGAGGAGGACATCCATACGGCCACCCAGGTGGAGATTGCGGAGGAAGAGGACGAATCCGATTATCCAAGAACCCCATCAGCCTTCGACCGCTCGGTGATGCCGGCGGATGGACCCGATCCGGAGGTCGCGCTGCCGACCATCTGGACCGGCCAGCTGGCCAACGGGATGGGTGTTTATGGCATTGAGCACAACGAGTTGCCTCTCGTTCAGTTTAATATCACCATAAAGGGAGGCCATTTGATGGAATCCCTGGAAAAAGCAGGCACTGCCTCGCTGATGGCCCAGCTGATGAATGAGGGCACCAGGAACAAGACTCCCCAGGAGCTTGAGGAAGCCATCGAGTTGTTGGGAGCCAGCATAAGGGTTGGCGCAGGCACCACATCGGTAAGCATCAGCGCCAACTGCCTGACGAGAAACTTCGAAGCCACTCTAGCCCTCGTGGAGGAGATGCTGTTGGAGCCGAGGTGGGATGAGGAGGAATTCGATTTGGCGAAAATCCGGGTTATGAACAACCTCAGAAGGCAGAAGGCCAGCCCCACCTCCCTCGCCGGAGAACACCTTCAGAAGCTGGTTTACGGTGAAAACCATATCTTAAGCACGGGAAGCAGCGGGACCGAGGAATCGGTGGCTACCATTACAATGGACGACCTGAAAGCATTTTACGAGCAGAACCTCTCTCCCTCCATTGCCAGTTTCCATATTTCCGGCAAGATCGGCAAGGACCAGGTGATGGCTTCGCTTGCATCGCTCGGCGACCATTGGGCAGCCCGTGAGGTCACATTCCCGTCCTATGAGATGCCCCCCGCCCCGGAGAAATCGCTGGTTTGGTTGGTTGATGTACCCGGTGCCAAGCAGTCGGTCATTCAGATCGGATGCCCCGGCCCGCTGAAAACGGATCCCGACTATTTCGCCGTGACAGTGATGAATGACAAGCTCGGCGGTTCATTCAACGGATGGGTCAACCTGGTGCTCCGTGAGGAGAAGGGATACACCTA
>JAWOHI010000334.1:0-6246 GCA_046485255.1 Bacteroidales bacterium | reverse complement strand
GTATAACTGGACGGCAGCCAACAAGGCCTGCCCATCGGGCTGGCACCTGCCAACCGATGAGGAGTGGCAGACCCTGGAGATGAGCCTTGGGATGAGTGAAACGGATGCCAAGTCGAATGATTGGAGGAGCTCCGGCACGGTGGGAAGCAAGCTGAAGCAGTCGGGGACCGCCCACTGGTCTTCTCCCAATGCAGGTGCCAACAATTCCAGCGGATTTACCGCACTACCGGGGGGGATGCTCCTCACGGACTATATCACCCTGAAAAATGAGGCGAACTTCTACACCTCCTCGACCTATCGGCTTCTGACCCTAAACTTTTATTATTACCGTAACCTGGCATACAACAACACCGGAGTAAAAAGGAGTGGCTCCAATGTATTGAGCACTGCAGCCCTCTCCATCCGGTGCATCAAGGATTAGTCGTTAATCGAGGAATATCCTGAAAGGCAGGATGTTGGATGATTGTTCCCTGAGCTTGACCTGCAGGTCCTGCTCGAGAAAGACCAGCTCCTCTTTACTGAAGGGTGTAACGCGCTTCGACAGGGTGATGTGGACGTCGATGGTCCTCACGAACCCTGTGGTGGAGGCGTTCCCTTTCGTCACTCCGCGTGTCACCTCCACTTTTTCGACTGCCTTGCCGAAATGCTCGTAGCAGAGTACTTTGACATCTTCCGGGGTCACCACGCGGCTTCTCGAAAGGAGGGCCCTTCGGTAGGCGTTGAGCCGCTCCTCGGTGTCCATCTTATCGCGCCCGCCGAGGGTTGGGGTGACCAGGACGATGCTGTCGGGGCGGATGTCGCTCCCCTCGTAAACCATCAGTTTAGTGCCGGCCTTGACCTTGTTGGCGGCTGAACCCTTTGTGGACCAAAACTCTACAAAGACCAGATCATCTTCCTGGTCGGCCTTGAGCATCAGGTAGGAGAGGTTTTCCCGGATCATCTGGCTATCCTGGAGCCTCTGCTCCAGCCGGGCGATCCCCTGGTTGAGTTCCCTGAGATTGGAGGAGATCATATCCGTACCCAGGACTGAGAAGGCGGCGCTCTCATCCCGGAGCAGCTCGAGCAGGTAGTTGATCATCTCCCGGGCATTACGTGAGTCGAACCTGGCGATGCCCCCCTGGCGGAGGATGTAGGAACCTTTTTCCATCTTCCCTATGCCTGAGAAGGCTTTCATCACATAGGCCTTGCCCGAGGTGTTGGAAACGTTCCTCATATCCAGGAATGAGTCTTCCGTTTCGAGCGGGATCACGTTGATGGCATCACGTGAGGATACCGTGAACTCCACGAGTTGGCGGTTGATCACTGGAAAACAGTTCAGGGAGCAGTGTAATTCATCGGCGATCTCTTGGGGGAGGGGTTGATTATGCCTGATTTCCAGCCAGAACAGGTTTCTCGGGCCTGCCTCTATTTCATCCGTCCGGAAACTATCCAGGATCGCCTGGGGGTATCGTTCCCGGACGGCAAGCTGGTTGGCAGTCCGATCGCCCGTTTCGAGCGTGATGAAGCGCCGCTCATAGAAATGATTGACGTGATGGATGATCTTGGCGGTCACCTCCACTTCCTGCCGGATCACGTCCTCCAGCTCGTTCCTGAAGCGTCCCTGGCCGTTCCCGTAGCCGGAGGCTGCCGACACCGGCTGGCCATTGAGGAGCCATTTCCCCCGGGGAAGGGATTGCAGGAAGGAGGCGGCGTGCTGGTCGTTGCGCATTTCGAAGTAGAGCCTCATCCCATCGAGCGTTTCAACCTCCTCGTTAAGGTCGATTCCGAGCCAGAAGCTCGTCAGGGGCAATCCCCGTCCGCGCTCGGCTTCCGCAATGACCTCCTTATAGCCCTCTTTCCTGAATTCAAAGAGTTTGTTGCCGCAAGCCAGGTGCCTGACCGACCCGTTGAAGAGCCTGAATTGCCCCGTGGGGGTGAAGAAAACGCTCTTCTCCTCCTTTTTGCCGGGGTCCTCTGCACTCCTGAACTTCTGATAAAGATAGAACTGGTAATCTTGCCGGATCTCAAATATTGGCTGTACCGGGACCGCCCGCAGGACGGCGTGTGCTGGGAACGGGCCGGTGATCGGTTCGGGGGTTACGAGCTGGATCAGCTTTTCGACAATCCGCGACTCGGTGCTTTGAATATCTTCGGATACGATCTCCAGTTCATTGGACAGGGCGCCCATGATCATCCCAACCATCGGATCGAACGAGCTTTCCGATTCGGTTTCGGTGAACCCCCAAAGCCGGGATGCATTTCGGATCATCCGGGCCTTGATCTTCTCCTTGCTCTCTTTCATAGCCTTATCCCGTTGACTGATTTATTGGCCCGATCCGGTCAGAAATAGGATAGGGGCCCCACAAAGAAATTTTCCAAATGGACAAAAGTTTCGTTGGTCTTCCGGATGGTACCCCGAACACGGATACCGATCCTTATCTTGATTCGCCTGTTTTTAAGGACGTACTCCACCTGTTCGATCTGCGTTTCGGCCTTCACGTCCGTGAGCCGCGGCTCATTGGCAGCCACCGAGGCCACAATCGAACGCGTCAGTTCCTCCTTGAATTTCTGCATATTGGTGATATTCTCGAAGTCGTGCTCCCAGATCTGGCACCCGAAAGCCTCGTCGTGCTTACACTCTCCATAGCGGGTAACAAAGAGGATGTGAAGCCAGCGTGAAATGGACTCCCGGAGGTTGATCCGGGGCATCTCCTGCTGGCGCATCACCTCACCGAGGTTCAGGGGCGGCTGGTAGTATGGCTCGCTCATCAGGTCAATGGTCAAGCGAATCGGATGGCTTGGAGGTTGCCTTTTTAAGATCAGCCTGGCACTCCTCCAGCTCCTTCAGTGCCTTGGCCAGATCGGCCTTGTTCTTCAGGTTGGTGGTTTTGACCTTCTTAAGTTCGGTCAATGCATTGAAGGCGCTGTTGTAAAGCCGGGCATCCTCCTTCCCGACCGATGCCGCCTTGAGGTTGATGTCGTTCAGGAGGTTCCCCACGCTGGCATTGAGGATGTCGGTGTCCACTCCGGCCTGGTCATACCGTTCCATCATCCGGATAGCCGAGTCCATCAAAACGGCAAACTCCCGCTGGAAGGCGAGCTGTCCCTGCAGGCTGTTCAACTCATCCGAACTTACCTGCTGGGTCTTTTCCGGCAATCTGACCAGGAAAAAGAATGGGATCATCACGATCAGTATCCCGGCAATGAAGAGGGCAAGGAATTTCAGGGTGCCCGAGGTGCGCTCCTTTTTGTTCAGTGGTTCCATATATTATTGATATTTATATATTTATCACATTAGTCGGCTAGAAAGCTCTTTTTATTGACCGTCTGTTCCTTGACGAAAATGCTGGTCTCCTTCTTCTTGCCGATGTATTCGAGGGTGCTCAGCTTGTTGAAGAGGGGACCGATCATCCCGGTATATTCGGTCATCGCCCGGAATGCCGGTGTCATATCGGAGTGGTCATATTCAAAATTGACGGCCCGGTGCAGGACCGTTTCAAGGTCGCCCTGTTTGAGCGTGCACCACTCGGACAGGTAGTTGAGCAGCTCCTCCCTGGCTTTTCCGGGGCTTGCATCCAGATAGTTCTTTATGATGCGGGCGCTGCGGGCAATTGTTTCCAGCATCACGAGGGGAGGTCCAACCGGAACGTTCCACCTGAAATGGAGGATCGTATTGCTAAGGTATTGCAGCAGCGGCCCGGCTATGGAGGCCAGCGTGGTGGCCAGGATATTGGTTTGCTCTTTTTCTCCGATCTTTTTCAGGATGGTGACCAGGTCGGGCTCCAGGGTGCTCAGGAACCGGTCGAACTCGGAATGGATGGCAACCAGTTTGGCGTGGCTGAACACGCAATGACAGGGGGGGATGTACTCCTTATCCAGTTCGGGGCCATTTTCGCCAACGTGTATCTTGCCAACCATCAGGAGGTTGAGGCCCGACTCCTTTTTTCCGACCTGTGACTCGGGAATCAGGTTGAGGCGGTATTCGGGTATCGCCAAAGGGTGTCGCGGCGGTTCCTCAGCCGGGTCGATATCACCGGTTGGGACCAGCTTAAACGGATTGACGGACAATGAGATGAAGATGTTTTCCTCCCTTGAGGGCGACCATTCGTACAGGGCTTCCGGCAGGTCGGCCTTAAACTGTTTCGGCTCCGGGGAGCCTGACAGGCTGATCCGGTGCCCTCCCGGGGTTACGGCCTGGCACTCAAAAATCTTGATTCGCAGAACCTGCTGATTGTCAATCGACAGGTTGATGCGGAGCGGAGCATCCTCACCTTCCCGGGCAGGCAGCAGCCCGTAGTTGTAACGGTTGATGGCGGAGAGCCGGGCATCGGCCAGCCTTTCCGTCACGGAGTGATCGCCCGAAATGAAGTGCTCCTTGTTTATTTTCATCCCGTCAACCCAGTTGACCTGGAAGTATTTCATAGGGTCGGCCATTTTATTGGTTTTTAGTTATTCAAGGATCCGTTGGCAAACGATGACGCTGTTTTCCTTGACCTGGTTGTGAAAAACGGTCTCATCCGGGTCGAGGTATCGGGTTTTGGCCAGCACCCTTGGCTTGAAGTGGAAAACCCACGAGTAGGGCAGGCCTGTCTTGGAGAGGGTTTCGATCATTGCTTCCGGATGGCGGCTGTTGTAATCGTTGATGAAGAAATAGAATAGCTTTCCGAACTGGATGTCTTTCGGAGCCTTGGCCCTGAAAAGGGTGAAATCCGGTTCATCCACCTTTTTCCGAAACTCGAAGCTCACCACCATTGGCGAGGCCAATTCGCTGTCGGTGGGGTCGGGGATCTGCTGTCCAACGGGATAGCCCCAGGTTTTGAACAGCTTGGCGGGTACCTTGTTGACGAATTCGACCGACTTGACGAACAGCGTGGGCACCAGGAACCAGATCAGGGAAGAGAGCAGGATCAGTTCGAAGTTTTTCATCCCCATTACCGTGAATGCCAGCAGTAGGAACACTCCGCCCATCAGGGCGGTGGAAAGGGAGAGGATGAATTCGCCAAAGAAGGAGCCCTTGGCAGGCCAGGGGAGTATTTTTCCCATCAGCAGGGCGTGGAGGACCCCGAGGGCCAGGACCAGCAGCTGCAGCACGATGAAGAAGGCGTAGGGATCACGTGTCAGGCCGGCGTACCTGAAGAGTCCTGTGATGCCGATCAGCAGTCCCGCGCCCAGGATATACAAAAGGGTGATCTTCTTGTGTTTTTTTGCCTCCGACGCTTTGGCTGCCAGCAGGGTGAAAGCCAGGATGGAGAGCGCCGCCAGGGCGATGACTGCTTGCAGGATTTCGGGTTTCATATTGAAATCATAAGTTAGTTATCAATCAATTACAAGTTGGTGTTAAATCCAAGGAGTGCTGGTTCTTCTGCGCTGAGGACGAACTGAGGCCCTTCGCGGCTCCCTTGAATCCGGAAGGTGGGGATTACCTCCACCGGAACGAAATAGTCGAAAAAGACCCGGATCAAGCGGCTGATATTCCCGTTGTCGAGGTAATCCTCCATCCGGGTGTTTCTTAACGGCCCGATCCGGAATTCCAGGATCGGGAAAGACTCATTGGGCTTATTGCCACAGACCAGGTTGGCCCCCAGCACGGAATCGCCCAGCTCTGAAGGCTCGCCCCTGAAGCCCGTTTCCGAACGCCCTCGCTCGTAAAGCTTCCATTCAACCGGCTCGTCGAGAATCACTTCGAGCGCCCGTGCACCCAATTCAGGCTGGCTGGAGAACCTGTGGGCATAATGCAGGAAAAGCATCAGCCTCGAGACCAGGGTCCTGGGCAGGCTGCGGTCGATGTTCCACAGTTCCGGAAAGACATCATTGAAGAGGTTTTCCGAGAAGCGGCGGAGAATCCTGCGCTCGGCCATTTCAATCTGTACCCGTTGGTAATGGATCTCGTTTTCGAATGGGAGAAAGAAGTTGCGGCACTCTTTTTCCTCGATCCGCTGGGTTTTTGAAACCCGGGCCATCTCTTCCCCTGAGTTGACATTCTCGGTTTGGATCCCGTGAAAAAGCGCTTCCGGAAGGGCATCATACAATCCTTCCCTGGTGAGGTGGAGGCCCAGGATCTCCTGGCCGTTGTTCAGGGCGATGAGTTCCGCGTGGGTGAGGTCCTTGCGGTATCGCCTCCTGAAAAGCCCGTCGGGGATGGTAATGAAATCGCCGGGTGAAAGCCCGTTTTCTAGGAGGTCGGCAATGACCACCTCGGCCTTTATGTCATAGGCCAGGTCGTTGATGGTCTCGCGGATCTGCTGGAGGGCTTTCATTGCTTAGTCT
>JAWOHI010000256.1:0-10097 GCA_046485255.1 Bacteroidales bacterium | reverse complement strand
CCTCCGAATCGTACCCGGTAAATCTCAGATAAGAATTGGTTCCAGGATCAAACTTGAAAATACCGGAATAGTCACCTTCATATCTCTCCTTTCCCACCCGATATGAAGGAGCAGGATGGAGCCGATGAACTCACCGCTCTTGCCCTGGAACAGGGGATCCCGGCCGATGAGGTGCTGCGTGGGGGATTGGTACCCGGCATGGAGGTGATTGGGCTGAAATTTCGCGAAAACAAGGTCTTTGTGCCGGAAGTGCTGATGGCAGCAAAGGCGATGAGCGCCGGGATGAAACATCTCAAACCCTTTTTCCAGTCGGGCGCGGTTAAACGAAAGGGCATTTTCATCATCGGGACCGTGATGGGCGACCTGCACGATATTGGAAAAAACCTGCTTGGGATGATTGTCGAGGGTGCCGGCTGGGAGGTGATCGATCTGGGGATCGACGTGCCCGCCAGCAAGTTCATCGCGGCGATCGACGAACATCCGGGAGCCTTTGTCGGGCTAAGTTGCCTGCTGACAACCACGATGCTGAATATGGAAAAAATTGTCACCGAGATCAAATCCCTGCGGCCCGAAACGCGCGTATTGGTAGGCGGTGCCCCCGTCACCGATGATTTTCGCAACCGGATTGGTGCCGACTGGTATTCACCCGACCCGCAGGGCGCAGTGGATTATCTGAACAAACAGCTGTCCTGATGAAACCGACACCCCGGGAAAACCTGATCCGCGCAGCGCGCCGGCAGGGGTTCGACTGGGTTCCGATCGACCTGCTCCTGTGTGATTCACAGATACTGGATTTTAAGAAGCGCTTTGGCCACGACGACTATTTCGATTGGTTTGGAGTTGATTTCCGATGGGTCGAATTGAAGGAGAAGCCAGGCTTCACTAATCCCAAAGAGCTCTACCTCAGAGAAAAACTTCCCGAAAGCACCGAATTCGACGTGCTGGGCCTCGGACACTCCAAGGGATCCGAGGCTGCGTATCATATGACCCGTATGCACCATCCCCTGGCCGGAGCCGATACCACCGAGGAGATTGCGAACTACCCGATGCCCATCGTCAGCCGGCAGGAGAATCAGGCCCTGTTCGACCGGGTGGC
Source organism: Bacteroidales bacterium (assembly GCA_046485255.1). Taxonomy (GTDB): domain Bacteria; phylum Bacteroidota; class Bacteroidia; order Bacteroidales; family UBA12481; genus UBA12481. Next base: position 9,001 of record JAWOHI010000256.1, on the reverse strand, counting down.
CGCCCTTCACCAGGCCGGCCTCGCCGCGATGTGTCAGATGCAGATGACCATCTGGGAAGCGGCCTGGTACCTGCGCTCGATGGAGGACCTGATCCTGGACCTGATGACCGGCGACGAGAAGGCAACCATCCTGCTGGACAAGATCCTGCAGTACCAGGTCAATCGTGCCACCCTGCACGCCACTGCCGGCGTGGATATCCTATCGCTCGGCGACGATGTCGGGATGCAAACGGGCCCGCTGATCAGTCCCGACCTGTGGGAGGCCTGGATCAAGCCCCGGCTCAGGCAGGTCATTGATGCAGCCAGGAACATCAAGCCCGATATCCTTATCTTCTACCACTCCTGCGGAGATGCCACCCGCTTCATTGACGGGCTGATCGATTGCGGCGTGGATATCCTGAACCCCGTTCAGCCGGAGTGTATGGACTTCAACGCGGTTCACGACCGCTTTGGTGACCGCCTCTCCTTCTGGGGCACGTTGGGGACGCAGCAATTGCTTCCTTTTGGAACCCCCGGCGAGGTGCGCGACTTAGCCTTCGAGCGGATCAGGACTTGTGGGGAAAAAGGCGGGCTGATTTTGGGTCCAACCCATTTGGTGGAACCTGAAGTACCATTCGAAAACCTGGTGGCGATCAAGGATGCTGCCCTGGAACTCTATCCAAGACCTGGGACATGAAAGGAAAAGAATTGGTTTTCAAGGCCATCCGGGGTGAAACAACACCCGTCATCCCCTGGGTGCCTTTCGTAGGGGTGCACGGCGCCTACCTTACCGGACGGTCGGCATCCGACTACCTCCGGTCGGCCGACCTGATCGTGGAGGGGATCTCAAGAGCGATCGAACTGTACCAACCCGACGGAATACCGGTCTGTTTCGACTTACAAGCGGAGGCGGAAGCGCTGGGCTGCCGGCTCGCCTGGGCGGATGATAATCCCCCCGCAGTGGTGAGTCATCCGCTGGCCGAAGGGTCCACCCTGGATGACCTCTCATTGCCAGGCCCGGGCGCCGGTCGCATTCCCGTTATCCTGGAAGCCACGCGGCGGTTGAGGCAACAGTTCCCCGACACTGCGCTATACGGCTTGGTGACCGGTCCCTTCACCCTGGGGCTGCACCTGCTGGGAACCGATATCTTTATGAAGATGATGGAGGACCCCGGAGCCATCAGGTCCCTGATGGCTTTTACGTCGAGGGTGACCCAAACAATGGCGGAGTATTACCTCGAAGCCGGGGCGGATGTCATTGCCATCGTCGATCCAATGACCTCCCAGATCGGACCCGACCAGTTCGGCGAGTTCATCCACCAACCGGTGACTGCCGTTTTCAACCGCATCAGGTTTCTCGGCGGCCTCAGCTCGTTCTTCGTCTGCGGCCAGGCGCGCCAAAACATAGAAGCGATGTGCCTGACCCGCCCGGATAATATCTCCATCGACGAGAACATCCCGCTGGATTATGTCAGGGAGGTGTGCCGCCAGAACGGCATCAGCTTCGGCGGAAACCTACAGCTGACCCTGGTCCTGTTGATGGGCTCACCCGAAGATTGCCAGCGGCACGCCCTGGAGTGTATCGATATAGCAGGACACACGGGATTCATCCTCTCCCCGGGATGCGACCTCCCCATCAAAACGCCGCCGGAAAACCTGGTCGCCATCACCAGGCTCATCAGAGATCCTTATCAGCAGGAAGTGATCAGGGCGATGGAAGAGAAACCGGACAGCAGGAAGCTGCTGAATATGGATGAATACGGCAAAAGCGACCGGGTCATCGTGGACATCATCACCCTGGATTCGGAGTCCTGCGCTCCCTGCCAATATATGGTTGAGGCGGTGAGGGAGGTGGCCCCCCATTTCGAAGGGCTGGTGGAGTGGCGGGAGCACTCGATCAAAAACCTCGAAGGAGTGACCTTTATGTCTTCCCTTTTTGTCAAGAACATTCCCACCATCTGCATCGACGGCCAGATCACGTTTGTCTCAAAAATCCCCCCACGGAACGAACTGATCCGGGCCATTCAGAACCGGATCAACGAAAAACTCAAGATCAAGCTTCGGGTCAAACGAGGTGAGATCCTCCTTCTGGGCCGATCGACCGGGGAGATGAAGGCCATCCTCGAACAAACTCAACAAGCCATAGCCGAACTGGGCGTATCGGTTGAGATCCGCCAGGAAACCAATGAGGAGGTGATCCGCTCACTGGGGGTGGCTGCCACTCCTGCCTGGATATCAATCAACTACAAGATCAGGAGTGAAGCCGGTCATCCCGGAACCGATGTGATTAAGGAATGGATCAAGGACCTGCTGTAAAAAAGACACCTCTCATCCTGGTAACCGGCTTCCTGGGAAGCGGGAAAACCAGCCTCCTGTGCGACCTGCTCCAACGCTACCCGGGACAATGGCGCATAGCGGTCATCCAGAATGAGTTCGCTCCCGGCCGGGTGGACGGGATCACCCTGCGGCAAACCAAGGCGCCCTTCGACCTCCTTGAAATCAATAACGGCAGCCTGTTCTGCGCCTGCCAGCTCGGGGATTTCATCACCCGCCTGGAACCATTCCTCGACCTGGCCAGGCCCGACCTGATCCTGATGGAGGCCACCGGCCTTGCCGATCCGGTCTCCCTGGGACAGATCCTCCATTCAGGTAACCTGGCCGACCGGATCTACCTGGCCGCCGTTTGGTGCGTAATTGATGCGGCTAACTTCCTGAAAATCATTGATACTGTTTCACGGAGCAGGCAACAGGCCAGGCTGGCGGATCTTATCCTGATCAACAAGACCGATCTCGTACCGGATACGCTGGCGCTCCGGCAAAGGATATCCGACCTCAATCCGTTGGCGCCCCTCATTGAAACCAGCTTCGGGGCAACCGGGGGGATCGATCTGGCGCGGTTGCTGGAAGCCGGTGAAGTTCATTCAGACCACTTGATTACCAATGGAGTATCGGAGGAGCGCCCCCCGATCAGCTCCTGTGTCGTCAGGTCAAACCGCCTGTTCGATGCCGCCAGCACCGAGCGCTTCATCCGCGACCAGGCTCCGGGACTCATCCGGATGAAAGGCTATGTCAGGATTAGTCCCGGGCAGACCCTGCACGTGCAGACTGTTTATGGTGAGGTCAATTTACTGACAGTCAACGATTACGAAGGACCAACCGAGCTGATCGCCCTGGGCGGGGGGCTGAACAGGCACGACTTCTCCAAACAGTTCTTAGCTTTACCGCAAAACCATTCGTAAAGATGAACCTTTCATTGATTGACCGACTGCGGGCCGGGGAGATTTTGATCTCGGACGGTGCGCTGGGGACGATGCTGCAAGCAGCAGGCCTGGAACCAGGCGTTTGTCCCGAAAGCTGGAACCTGGATCACCCGGAGCGGATTGAAGCCATCGCCCGGGCTTATGCCGAGGCGGGGTCGGATGCCGTAGAGACCAACACCTTCGGGGCCAACCGATTTAAACTGAGACACTATAAGTTTGAAAATAAGGTCGTTGAGTTCAACCGCTCCGCGGTATCGATCACCCGGCGCGCCATCGGCCCCAATCGGATCGTCCTGGGATCGGTAGGCCCCACCGGGGTGATCCTGATGATGGGGGAAGTCGGCGAGGATGAGTTGTACGAAGCCTTCAGGGAGCAGTGCCTCGCGCTGGCCGGCGCGGGCGCTGATGTCATCTGCATAGAGACGATGACGGCGCTCGATGAGGCAACCATCGCCACCCGTGCCGCGAAGGAGAACACCACGCTCGAGGTGATCTGCACGATGACTTTCGATAAGACCCTGCAGGGCGATTTCAGGACGATGATGGGGGTGTCACCCGAGGAAATGGTGGTTGCCCTCAGGGCGGCCGGTGCCGACATCATCGGCACCAATTGCGGCAACGGAATGGAGAATATGGTCCCGATAGTCGAAGCCATACGAAAAGCCGACCCGGACATTCCAATACTGGTCCACGCCAATGCAGGCCGGCCGCATTTATGGGATGGACGCAACGTGTTCGACGAAACCCCGGAGATCACCGCCTCCTATGTCCCAGCCCTCATCGCCGCCGGAGCAGGGATCATCGGCGGCTGCTGCGGAACCACCCCGGAGCATATCCGGGCAATCAGGATGGCCGTAAAAAAAAGGGGCGGCTGAACGCCACCCCCCTAAAGTCTCTGATCAGCCGTTACCTGGCTTCGGCAAAACGCCTGGATACCTCATCCCAGTTGACAATGCTCCAGAAAGCCTCAATGAAATCCTGCCTGCGGTTCTGGTAGTGAAGGTAATAGGCGTGCTCCCAAACGTCAATGTTCAGAATGGGGGTTCCCTTTACTTCCGAGATATCCATCAGGGGATTATCCTGATTGGGGGAGGAGGAGACCGTCAGCTTGCCATCGGCCACCGTCAGCCACGCCCAACCCGAACCAAAACGGGTTGCAGCCGCGGTGGAGAATTTCTCGCGGAAAGCTTCGAATGAACCAAAATCACGCTCGATGGCCTTAAGCAGTTCGCCCTCAGGCTTGCCCCCACCCTTGGGTGACAGTATGGTCCAGAAAATGTTGTGGTTATAATAGCCGCCTCCGTTGTTCCTGACTCCAACCGGGTAGCTGGATACTTTGGCAAAAATTTCTTCAATTGTGCGGTTTTCGGCATCGGTGCCTGCAATCACGTTATTGAGGTTGTTTGTGTAAGCCGCGTGATGCTTGGAATGATGAATCTCCATCGTCCTGGCATCAAAATAGGGCTCCAGCGCATCATAAGCGTACGGCAGTTCGGGTAACTTGAATGACATATCGTTTTCTCCTTTGTTTAATTTATCTAATATAACAAATAAACAGTCGTTTTGTTCAGGGTTTGCCCGGACGGTATTGTTGAACATTCTGCATTCAGGACTCCCCTCCCCGAGCCAGCCTCGACTGGTAATGGCGCCACAGAAAATCATACACGACCAGCTCCTGGAAGCGGTGCCGGGTCCTGAAACCCCGGTTCAGGCTCATATGGATCAGGTCGCCGGGAAGCTTGCTCCGGAGGAATGAGACCTGATCGGAAAAGGTCTGTACAAGCCTTTCCAGCGGTTCCGCCAGATTACGGGATCGGATGGCCAGGGCCTCATCCAGTAGAGGAAAACCTCTGATAATCAGTTGTTCGATCTCTGGTTGGTCGTTTCGGTACTTGGCATCCATCCTCCTCTTTAACGAACGGTCCAATCCGAATTCGGCTGCAAAAGATGAGCGCAAGGATTCCATTAAGTCCCTCCGGAATACGATACTCGCGCCAAAGGAATCCAGCATCCGGTCAACCGAAACGAACACGGCCTTCCAGGTTTGATTGCCAGCCTCTGCGCCCATCCGATGTAAGGCTGACAACCAGAATTCCGAGTCGTGGTCGAAAACTTCCTCCACCAAACTCATCCGCCCGGCCCCATAACGAACAATTTCAGGCAGATAGGTACAGATTTCCATCTTCCAGATCCGCTCAGATTCAACCATCTCCTGCATCGACCGGTTGATCTCCCCAACGATGGTGGCCAAATGGCGGACATCAGGAATGAAGAATCTGATTCTCAAGTGATAATCAGGATCCAGGAACCGGACAAAATGAAACAGCCTGAACATTTGCTCCTCGCGCCACTGCCGGATCAAGGGATACAACCGTGTAAGGGCCCACTCCTCCAAGCTCTGTGGACCCCCATAACACTTAAGGTACAGCCATTCGCTTCCGGGGAAATAGTGATTCGGCATAATCATCGGGATTGGCGAAAACACAATATAAATTGGTTGGCGTGAGCGGCCCCGTTTCCATCGACCGGGGAGCCAAACTGAAAGAAGAATGGCCTGACCCTGACTGTCCGCAAATGCCGGAACACCTCCCAGGCGGCAAGTATCAGATTGATATTCTTCCAGTTAATATAAAGGTCCTGGTCGCCCGAGATCCATACCACCTCCTGGGGCATCCCCAGCGATTCCCTCCAGGCATTGATGGCTCCCAGGTCGAGCGGAGCCGCTCCTTTCCCGATCCAATCCTTCAGTACCGAGGGACTGAAGCTCCAAACCGGGGCCGACAAAACCAGGTTCTGATACCGTATGCCCGGAACAAAAGGAGCGCCAACCAGAGCCTCGCCCCAATCAGGCCACCAGGCGCGCTTGTCCTCCTGCTGGCGGACCCGTAACAGAAACCGGTAAACCGCCAGTTTACTGATCTGATGGTTATAGGCGTTGGTTACTGTGGGCCTCACCTCCCGGTTGAGTTTTATGGAGCGCAGGACCACCCGGTTCCCGGAGAGGGAAACCAGCAGGTCGGTCAGCGGCAACTGGCAGGTGGCAGGCTTGAGCGAATGGGCCAGGTAGGGGATCTCATACTCCGTGACGGAGGGGCGTTGAAGGATGTTGCCGGTCCGATCCTCAGGCAGGTGGACTACTTCAGCCTGGATCGGGCCGGTATCCTCACCGGCTTCATCGCAGCACATCTGGCTGATCCATTCGCCGGTTTCCACCTGGCCGGTAAAGGCAAACCGTCCGAGCAGGTAGGATGGATTGCCCGACGAGGCCAGGATGAGGTGCCATCCCACCCCTTCAGTGCCCTGGTCCCCGAAAAGTTCCGCCATTACCGTGATCTGTGAGGGCCAGGGGAGCCGGTTGAGGTCAAGCTCCAGCAGGTCGGACGGGGTCAGGTCGATGTAATGGCTCCCTGAGCGGCCCGAATTGAGGAATCGCCTAAAAAGCCATTGATTTCCGGGATTGATAATCTTTGCCGCCCGCTGGCGGGGGGTTCCGGGTGTCAGCTCCTCAACCCAGGGGGCCGGGTCGGTCCAGTACTGATCCGCACCCCCATCCAACCCGATCCCGGTTTCCGGATCCAGCACGATCGGCAGCGGCACCTCACGGTCACCAAACCGGCGGCGGAAAGCCTCCCGGAACCCCTCCATCGGATCGGGCAAGGTATCGGCCGCGAGTGCCTTCAGTATCCTCGCACCCATCAGTAGTTGGTTGGCAAGGGGTTGCCCAAGGATTAACTCATTGCATTTCAAACTCATATCAACCTGAACCAAGTTTGCCTCGCTAAAGGGAATGGAAAACCCGCCGAGTAGGGCCTTCACTGATTCGATTCCATCAAGTAATGAAGTGGGCTTCCTGATGCTGTTGAGGAGGGTGAGGGTCTGGTCAAGAATCCGTGAATAAAGGCTTTCGGGAGATTTCCGGTTCAGGAGGCCGGTGAGGTAATCCATATACTCCTGCCCACACAACACCGGATCCAGCTCACTAACCAGAACCTGGGAGTCAATCAGCTCATCGATGAACGGCCCTACCTCATCAGGGGGCCACCCCTCCCCCGCAAGCAGGCCGCGCAGCTCGCCAGGCGTCCGGCCCTCCCGGCAATGGTCGATCAGGAGGGATAGGGCTTCGTGGTCATCCACCGAAACCACTTCATAGGATTTTCCTGAACCCGGTCGGGCCGGGAAAAGGGTTTCGACAAAATGCCACCGTGCCCCTACGCGGTACAAGGAGCTGTTTGGCCTGAACAAAAGGCAGGCCCTGATGGATTGGTCGGCGAGGATCAGCCGGCTGATCCGCATCAGCCACTCCATATCGAGCCGGGCGTGAACTTCGTGATTTTCCATTTCCGCCAGGCTGATGGCAGTAGTATCGCCGACACGGCCGGTCGAAAACCCCGCGAAAAGGCCGAATGGGGTAGGCCGGGAGGCAAAGCGGGTGAGGTAACGCAAGAAAGCCAGCAAGAGCCTGATGTTGGATTTCACCCCAGTGGGCTCATCATAAGCGGCCTGCAGTTGCCGGGCCAGGTCGGGGCTGGCCAGTTGGATCCCCTGCCTGACGATCGGGTCTTGCCATTGCTCCAGGGCAAAGGCACCCAGTTCATCCGGGTTGGTGGGGATCGCCTCCAGTTTGGACAGGGGCAGCAACGGAGCCCTCAGGACAAAATGGTCGTAAGGCTCGAAAGCGGTCTTCCGGGTCATTATGAAAAGATGTTGATCAGGGAATTAGGTTCACTCGCCCGTCAGAAAAATCTCTTTGGGCCTCTCCGGGATCAGCCCGGTCTGCCGGGCTACTTCGGCCAGCCGGAGGATGGCCTTGCGGCCGGCAGGGCCGAGATCAAGGGTAAAATCGTTGACAAAGGTACGGAGGTGTGCCTGAAGCACCCCCTCATCAAGGAGTTGGGCATACTGTTTCATAAAAGATATGGTACCTGTTGGGTTGGCATTCGCAAATTCCAGGCTCGAGCGGATCAACCGGTTGATCAGCAATCTCTTATCCATCGAAAGGCGGCGGTGGGCGAGAATGCCGCCCAGGGGGATGGCTTCACCTGTCGCCTCCTCCCAGTAGCGGCCCAGGTCACGCACCAGCATCAGTCCATCTGCCTGATAGGTGAACCGGGTTTCGTGGATCAGGACACCAGCATCCACCTCGCCCGACAGGATGGCCTCACCGATGCGGGAAAAGAGCATCACCCTGCGGTGGCGAACCGATGGGTAGGCCAGCTGCAGGAGCAGGTTGGCGGTGGTATATTCGCCGGGGACGGCGAACACGAGCGTGTCGAAGCGGGTCTCCTCGATGGGCAGCCTGGAGACCAGCAATGGCCCGTTGCCCCTGCCCAGGGCACTGCCCGAATCCAGCACCTGGTAATCCTTCCAGACCCGGAGCCAGGCGTGGTAGGAGAGCTTGGTCACGTCGAGGCGTCCCTCCAGGGCCATTAGGTTCAGCTGTTCCACATCGGCCAGCACCGGTTCGAACTGCAGGCCGCCCGTATCAATCTTGTGGTTGACCAGCGCATCAAACAGGTAGGTATCGTTCGGACAGGTGCTGAAACCCAGGGTGATTTTCATAGGTAGCCTTGCTTATAGAAAAACAGACAGTTCCCGGGTAAAGGCCCCAACCGCTTCGCGAACCCTCCAGCCGGAGCGGTCGCGCGGGCCCGCGGAGTTCGAAATTCCCCTGACCTGAACCACCGGCACTCCCATCCTGGAACAGACATAAAGGACGGCCGCTCCCTCCATCGTCTCGATGTGCGGGTTGAACTTGTTGATCA
>JAWOHI010000157.1:0-6179 GCA_046485255.1 Bacteroidales bacterium | reverse complement strand
ACCTCCTCCAAGCTGGCCAACGGGATCCGTGAGTGGAACGGGATCACCACGGCCAACCTGATCGGACCGATCGCCATTGCCGCATACTCCTATATGGCCCTGGTTCCCATAATGCAGCCTCCGATAATGCGGCTCCTGACCAACCGGAGGGAGCGGGTGATCCGAATGAAATCCCCAAGGCAGGTCTCCCGGCTTGAGAAGATCCTATTCCCAATCATAGGCTTGCTGCTGACTTGCTTCCTGTCACCCAGCGCGTTACCGCTGCTTGGGATGCTCTTCTTTGGTAATTTGCTGAGAGAGAGTGGGGTGACACGCCGCCTGGCCGAGACGGCCCGTAACTCCCTGATTGATATCGTAACCATCCTGATCGGACTGACCGTCGGGGCCTCCACGCAGGCGGATGTTTTTCTGACGGGCAAGTCCCTCCTGATCTTCGGGCTTGGAGCTTTCTCCTTCCTGATTGCCACGGCAGCCGGGGTCCTGTTCGCCAAACTGATGAACCTGTTCCTGAAACCCGAAAACCGGGTTAACCCGCTGATCGGCTCCGCCGGAGTGTCGGCGGTACCGGATGCCGCGCGGGTCTCCCAGGCCGAAGGACTCAAGGCCGACCCGTCGAACCACCTGCTGATGCACGCAATGGGACCCAATGTGGCCGGAGTCATCGGCAGCGCGGTAGCAGCCGGTATCCTTTTGAGTTTTATGATGTAATATATCAGAAAATCAATAGATTATGAAAAGTCTCCGAACGTCGGGGACTTTTTCATTTTAAGAGTATCTTTGCCTGAAACGAGATAAATCAGGCGTGAAAGAATACAATGACAAGGCAGTGGCTGGTAATTACGGAGGCCGCGTCCGGTCGGATTGCCAGGTGATGATTGAGCCCACCCGGTCGGGAGGGATCGACATCGAAATTCAGAGCAAGGTGAAGACTTTGTACGGCCGTGAGATGACTGACCAGATCAGGCGGGCAATGGACTTTTTCGGTGTCCGCAATGCCCGTGTTGTCCTTTTCGACAGCGGCGCCCTTCCCTGGGTGATCGATGCCCGTCTGGAGGCTGCCGCAAGGGCGGTTGCCGACGTCAGGAAGAGCCTGCTGCCCCCCACGGCCTTTCCTGTTGCGAAGGTATCCGCGCGTGACCGCCGTCGCTGCTCGAGGCTCTACCTGCCTGGGAATTCGCCCAGCCTGATGATCAATGCCTATCTCCATCAGCCCGACGGACTGATCCTTGATCTCGAGGATGCCGTCGCACCGGACAAGAAGCCAGAGGCCAGGGTCCTGGTGCGGAATGCACTGCGCTCCCTGAATTTCGGTGAGGCTGAAAAAATGGTCCGGATCAATCAGGGTGCCGCCGGACTGGATGATCTCGATTGGGTCGTTCCGCACGGGGTCGACCTGATCCTGTTGCCGAAATGTGAGCGGCCTGAAGCCGTTACCGCTGTGGCAGAGAAGATCGGCCAGTTGAGGGCCGTTCACGGAATTGACCAGGAGATCTGGATAATGCCCATCATTGAGAGCGCCCTCGGGATCGAAAATGCCTTTGGGATAGCCAGTGCCTCGCCATCAGTAGTGGCTTTGGCCATCGGCCTGGAGGATTTCACGGCCGACCTCGGCGTGGTGAGAACGCTTGAAGGCACCGAGTCATTATACGCCCGTTCAGCCTTGGTCAATGCCTGCAAGGCGGCCGGCATCCAGGCGATCGATTCGGTCTTTTCCGATGTGGATGATATGGAGGGGTTGAAGGCCAATGTGTTGAAATCCAAGGCTATGGGGTTCGATGGAATGGGCTGCATCCATCCCCGCCAAATCCGGGTGATTCAGGAGAATTTTGCACCGGGCCTGGAAGAGATCGAAAAGGCGAAAAAGATCGTCCTAGCTTTTATGGAAGCCCGCAAAAAGGGCTTAAGCGTGGTTGCCCTCGGATCCAAGATGATCGACCCACCGGTGGTCAAACGGGCTGAAAAAGTGATTGGAGAAGCCATTCAGTTGGGGATGATGGCTCCTGACTGGTTCACGACAATGGAATAGAATGATTAAAAATTCGGGAAATTGGAATGGAAAAAAAATATGACCACCTGACACGCAATGCCGCCGGTCGCGAAGTGCCGGCCGAGATCAACGGTAAGTTGGCTGTGCCTTTTCAGGGGGTAGGGAAATACAAGCCCACGGGCTCAAGGCACGCTCCGACGATTGCAACCTGTGCCGATTACCCTCCTGACGGAAATAAACTGGTTGGAACCCTGCGCGAGGCGCTCGTCAGTTGTGGACTGAAAGACGGGATGACTATCTCCACCCACCACCATTTCCGGGATGGGGACCTTTTGGCCAATCAGATTTTTGACATTGCCCACGAGTTGGGTGTCCGGAATCTGATCTGGGCCCCTTCGGCCTCTTTTCCCTGCCACGAGCACCTGATCCCCTATCTTGAAGATGGCACCATCAGCCGGATCGAGGGCAGCATGAACGGACCGCTTGGCCGCTTCACCTCCCAGGGCCGGATGACAGGGCTGGCCGTGCTCCGCTCGCACGGCGGGCGTTACCAGGCCATCCAGGATGGCGACCTGAAGATTGACATCACCGTCATCGGAGCTGCCTGCGCCGACCCGTTTGGCAACGCCAACGGGCTCCACGGAAATTCGGCCAGCGGCTCCCTGGGGTTCGCACTCGCCGATTCCCAGTATGCCGATAAGGTCATTGTAGTTACGGATAACCTGATCCCTTTTCCTTGCGTACCTTGGCAGATCCAGGGCAATTACGTGGATTGCACCGTGGTGTTGGACCAGGTCGGGATACCTGAAAAGATCGTTTCGGGTACCACCCAGATCACCAAAAGCCCCGACAGGCTCCTGATCGCCGAAATGACCGCCCGCTTCTGCGAGGCGACCGGCATCATCAGGGAGGGATTCTCTTTCCAGTCGGGAGCAGGAGGCACCTCCCTGGCCGTGGGGGATTTCTTCTACCAGATAATGAAAGAAAAAGGAATTCGCGCCCGTTTTGCCCGGGGCGGGAGTAACCTGTTCCTGGTCAAGATGCTTGAGGAGGGGTATATTGATTATATCCTTGATGGTCAGACCTTTGACCTCCACGGGGTACGGTCGATGGCAGAAAATCCGCACCACGTCGCCACCAGTCCTTTTACCAGCTACAATTACCACGGCAAGGGCAATTTTGCAGGGCTGGTAGATGTGGCCATCCTGGGAGCCACCGAGATCGACCTGAACTTCAATGCCAATGTGGTCACCCACTCCGACGGCTACCTCCTTCACGGCATCGGGGGGTGGCAGAACTGCCTCTTCTCAAAGACCGTAATCCTGCCGGTACCCCTGTTTCGCGACCGGATCCCGGTGATCGTCGATGAAGTGACGACCCTGTGCGGGCCCGGGGAACTGATCGATGTGATCGTCACCGAGAGGGGGATTGCCATTAACCCGCTGCGGCAGGACTTGATCACGGCGGCCGCAGGGAAAGGGCTTCCATTGAGGACGATGCGTGAGCTTTACGATGAAGCCGTCCATCTCTGCGGAAAACCCGATAAGCCGGTTTTTGAGGAGGAGATCGTGGCGGTGATAAAATGGGTGGACGGAACCATTCTGGATTCGGTCAGGAAGGTGAGGGAACAATAAAAAAAAAGCCGGCCACCCGGCCGGCTTCTCAGGAAAAATGCCATTAAGCCGGATGTATGGCTTCAACCGGGCATACATCAGCGCATGCGCCGCAATCCGTGCACTCATCAGGATTAATCACGTAGATGTCCCCTTCGGAAATTGCTTCAACCGGGCACTCATCAATGCAGGTGCCGCAAGCGGTGCAGTCGTCTGTAATAACGTAAGCCATTTCTATTTAAATTAAGATTAAGTAGGGCAAAGTTAAGGGTTTTTTACTACTGAACAAACCCGGTTTTCATTTGTAAAATATTGCTAACTTAACGGACAGAATTCCATCAAAACCAAATCCAAAGCTTATGAGCTTCCTTCAATTTGACAAGACTCAATTGATAAATTTGGAGTATAGTCTCTCTAAAGAGGTGATCCTGGCAAACCGGGCTGGTTCCTATGCCAGCTCGACGATCATCAACTGCAATACCAGGAAGTACCACGGTTTGCTGATTGCCCCGGTGGAATCGATTGACGGAGGTCGCCACGTGCTGCTTTCCTCTCTCAATGAAACGGTCATACAGCACGATCAGGGATTCAACCTGGGGATTCATAAATACCCTTCAGAATATTATCCCAAGGGGCACAAATATGCACGCTGGTTTGAGCTCGACCCGCTATGGAAGCTGGTTTACCGGGTTGGAGGCGTGGTGCTACACAAGGAGATACTGCTGGATGACCAGGCGGCACGGGTGCTGGTTCGTTATTACCTTCAGGAGGCCCACAGTCCAACGACATTGAGGATCAAACCGTTTCTTGCTTTCAGGAGCATTCACTCTCTCAGTAAATCCAATCTTTGGGCGAATAGCCAGGTCACTCCGGCAGCCAACGGATTCGCTGCCCAGCTTTACACGAATTACCCCAAATTGTATGTGCAAACCTCCAAGAAAGTAGATTTCATCACGGCACCCGACTGGTATTACCAGATCGAGTACCTCAAGGAGGAGAATCGCGGATATGATTTCAGGGAAGACTTGGTGGTGCCGGGATATTTTGAGATGCCCATCAGGAAAGGGGAGAGCATCATCATCTCCGCCGGGCTGGAGGAGATTGCCCCGCTTGGGCTGAAGCGTCGCTTTACTGCCCTGGCGCAAAAAAAGCAGATCCGCAACACCTTCGAGGAGGTCCTGACGGATACCGCCAAATCCTTCATACTGGAGAAGGAGGGCGGCCCGGAAGTGGTGGCCGGCTATCATTGGTTTGGGTCCTGGGGGCGTTTTTGCTGGATTGCCCTGCCGGGCCTTACCATTGCTGCCGGTGAGCCAGACCAGTTTATCCCCACGGCCAAAAGTATGGCGCGGATGATCCGAAACGGACTATTCCCCAACCATTCGCCCGATCGGAACCATCCGGTTTACCGGGGTGCCGACAGTGCCCTCTGGATGATCTGGGCCCTGCAGCAATATGCCGAGTTTTCAGGAGATTACAGGAATATCTGGTCAGAATGCGGAAGCGGCCTCAAGAACACCTTGGAGGCATTGAAAAACGGGACTAACCGGGGAATCAAATTGTTAGATAACGGCCTCATTGAGGCGTACCTCCCAAATGTTGCCCTTACCTGGATGAACTCCTATTTCGATGGAAAGCCTGTTACGCAGCGGCCGGGATTGGCCGTGGAGGTAAATGCGCTCTGGTACAACGCCGTCAGATTTGCAATTGAACTGGCGGGGAAATGCGGCGATGACCCATTCATTGCCGAGTGGGGAGAGCTGCCGGGGCTGATCGAAGAGAGTTTCAATACCGTTTTCTGGGACGATGAGCGAAAATACCTGGCGGATTATGTCCATCAGGGTGAGGCCAACTGGGACGTGCGTCCCAACCAGGTCTTTGCAACCTCGCTGCCTTATTCGCCGCTACGCGAGGACCAGAAGCAAGCGATCCTTGAACTGGTTCAGGGAGAATTGCTTACCCCGAAAGGGCTGCGGACCCTCTCGCCGCGTCACGAAGATTTCCGGGGATTTTTTGAAGGGGATCACCGGAACCGGGACCTGACATACCATCAGGGTACTGTCTGGCCCTGGCTGATGGGCCATTTCGCCGAAGGCTGGCTGAGGCTTTACGGCAAGAGCGGCAAGCATTTCATTCAGACGCTGATCCGCAGCTTTGAGGAGGATGCGAATGAGCACGGCCTGGGTACCCTCTCCGAGGTTTATGACGGAAACCCACCACACCAGCCTGCAGGAGCGGTCTCATTTGCTTCAAGTGTTGCTGAAATACTGAGAATCCAGTATTTACTTAAAAAAATCTGATTATGCGTGTACTAATGTTCGGATGGGAGTTCCCCCCACATATCAGTGGAGGACTGGGAACAGCCTGCTACGGACTGACCAAGGGCCTTGCGTACCACGGACTCGATATCATATTCGTCGTCCCGAAAGCATACGGGGATGAAGACCAATCTGCCATCAAGGTTATCGGGGCCTCCCAGGTTCCGGTCAAAAGACGCCAGTACCTGGTCACACCTGGAGATTTGGAGGTAACGCAGGGCCAGGCTTCAGATTCACCTTACAGCTTGACCTACATTGAAG
>JAWOHI010000058.1:0-5002 GCA_046485255.1 Bacteroidales bacterium | reverse complement strand
ATCGGACCGCCGGCGCCCTTGCGCCCCGCCAGGTAGGGCTTCTTCTGCCCTTCGAAGGTGTTCGGGTCGTTCTGGTCGTACTTCTGGAAGTTGTTGTAGGCGTAGGCGATGGCCAGGTAGTAATACTTCTTGTTGTTCACCAGGGTACGGATGCCCTCGGCGAAGAAGTCCTCCGTCATAACGAAGGTGTGCTCGATGCCCTGGTCGGCGCCGTTGACTTCAATAACCGGAAAGTTGGCTTCTATGTCGTTGTTCCAGTGGTAGTTGATAATTCTGGTCACTCCATCACGAATATCGCATTGAAAGACTTCACGGGCCAGGTTGTTGTTATGGTCGGTGGCGTCGTTGATGGATACACTGGCATTCTTGAGCTGCCATACCTGGTACCCCTGAAAATCATACCAGAGGTCGCAGTCGGGCTTGTTCAGCGGGCAAACGATGAACGGATCCCGTTCGCGGTACTTCTCCATATAGTTGTTGGAGCTGGGCTTGTTCCAGATGTGGAAGATCAGCTTCTGGTCCTGTTCTACGATGGTCAGTTCCGGAGCGTCCGGGCCGTCGATCACCTTGAAGCAGTTCTCGAAGAGGCGCTGGGCCTTTTCGTCCTCTTGAAGCATCCGGGTGACTGATGCCCAGGGGGTTCCATCGTACGACCTTGCCCAGACGACTCCGGTGGTGATGTCGTTGACTGCGCCTGGTTCGAGCACGAAAGGGCCTGATGACTGGACCATCCGGCGGTCATAAGGCTCGTTGCCGGCGGTCTCTTCCGACCAGAATGGCATCGGGATGCCGCCCTGGCCCCAGCCGCACGGGTCGCTATCGCCAGGGAACATAAAATCGGTGAACGGACCGGTTCCGCCCCCGGCCGGGTGGGCATTACCGCCATAGCGCATTCGTTCATTATCCTTCCAGAATCCCCTGAGGAAGTTGTAATATTCAGGGGCCGTATTGGGGTCACCGGTGACGCCCCCCGTATTCACGTAATAGACGAAGCGCCGCATACCCCAGCGCTCGTTGTCGACGATGCCGTCGCCGAAGTTCAGGCCGTTGATGTTGCCGTTGAGGATACAATCGTTACAGATAAGGTTGTAATTATCGTCATAACTTCTGCAGTCGTCCTTCCCGTTTGGATCCTGGTAGGGGCCTTCGAAGAAGTCGACGCCGATGGCGGGCGGGCTGGCGCCATAGGACCAGGCTTCACCTGCACCGTCCACATCGACTCCGTTATAGAAATATCCCACCCCTTTGGAAACGTGGCACCCGGTGTAGTCATCCCACGCCCACCCCAATGCACCATCCACGTAAATCCCGAAATAGGTGTCGATGAGCGTATAGGTCGAGCGGTTGATCAGGGCGTAGTTGTAGAAGCTCATATCGTTGACGGCATCGTTGGTGGAGAACTCGAACGCTTGTGCGCGGATCTCCATTCCGATCGGTTCGCCGCCCGATTCCCGGTGGATGTTCCCGCGGTCGTTGTATACCCACCAGAGAGTGGCATCGCCGTAAAGCCTTGGTCTCCTCAGTTCCCGCGTCGTGCCGCAGGGTAAGATGCCGTCCAGGTCGTAGAACGGATAATCACCGTCTGCGGCGTTATAGATCCCGTCATCATTGTTATCCCAGAAGGGGGCCAGGTAAAAGTCATACCCGGCGGCTGCGTCGGCGTGAGCCGGCCAGTCGGTGATGACGGGCGGGATGGTATAACCCTTGAATTCCTTGTCACGCTGCTCAGGATCGGCACGATACCAGTTGCGGAAGGCATCTACCTGGAATTTAGAGATTTCCCAATGGCGGTCATACTGGTAGCAGACCTCGATATCGGTTGTGCCCCGGGAGTTTCCGTGCATAATCAGCGGACCGGTGAAATAATCGACACCGGAGCCGCGATAGCGGACGGCTGCCAGCTTCAGCTGGCCGTTGACATCGGTGCCGCCGATCCAGATGCCGCCGTTCCATAGGGCTGTCTTACCTGAATTCTTTGGCACTTCATACCGGGCAACCCGGAAGTCCCACCACATATCGCCACCGGTGTGAATCAGGGCGCGGACATTGTTGAGTGCAATTTCAGTGGATGTTTTCCCTTCAGGACAGCCTGCAGTGGCACCCTTGAACTTCTCAAGTGAGATGTGCGGTTTGGTTGGGGAGGTGCCCAGGGGCTGTGCTTGAATCAGGCAAGGCAAGGTCAGGCAAAGGATTAAGCCCAGGAGTCGGTTCATAATCAAATAATTTCGGTGGAAGGTTCCTCGATATCGTAGGGCACGATGATTTCAACGCACGTTCCGGCGGGCTGCCCTTCCGGGTTGTGCAGATCGATGATCTTGACTTCCAGTTGGTTGTCGTTTATTTTGTTATAGAGCTTGATTCGTTTTTCGATGTTGGCGAGCCCTTTCGACTTATGACCGGTTTTTGCCCGTATGGCCCTGGCACGCTCACGGCCGATGCCGTTGTCGATGATCCGGATCAGCATATGATCATCGTGATGATCGATCAGGACCTGCAGGAGCCCTTTGTGCTTGATCAATGGCAGCCCGTGGAGGACTGCATTTTCCAGGTAAGGTTGGAGGAGCATTGGCGGAATCTTGACGAGGAATTGGTCAATGGCCGGGTCGACCTTGATCTCGATATCGAATTTCTTGCTGAACCGCATATGTTCCATCTGGAGGTAAAGGTGGATCAGCTCGATCTCCTCTGCCAGAAGGATCAGGTTGTGCTGGGAGTAGTCCAGCACTTTCCGCATCAGGGTGGAGAAGTTGGAGAGGTAATAGTTGGCTGAGTCCACGTCGTTCTTAAGGACGAAATTCTGGATTGAGTTAAGGGAGTTGAATATGAAATGCGGGTTCATCTGCGACCGCAGTGCGAATTTTTGGGAGTTGACCAGTTCAGTTTGCGTAGTGAGCAGCCGCTTTTCTATTTCATGTCGGTTTCGGACGATTCTAAGCCGGGAATAGATCAGCAGGCCTACCACGGCTATGATCGTCAGTGCCAGCAGGATCCTGAACCAGGCTGTCTGGTGCCAGGCGGGCACGATGATCAGGGGGATTAGGAGGTCTTCACTGGCCACCCCCCTACTATTGGCGCCCTTGATCCTGAGGAGGTAATGGCCTGGCGGAACATTCCGGTAATCGACCTGCCGGATTCCGGGCGGGAGGCGGGTGATGTCCTTGTCGAAATTCTCGAGGAAACAGCTGTATTGGTTCTTGAATGGATTAAGGAAGTCGAGGACGGAGAAGGAGACGCTGAAGGTATTTTGCCTGTGCGTCAACCGGATGGTATCGGTGAAATGGATTTCGAAGGAGCCTGCTTCATCGTGGACCGTAAACTCGGTGAGGCGGAGGACCGGTTCGCGGGTGCTGCGCAGGGTGGTTTGGGGTTGAAAGGCGTTCACCCCGTTGATTCCACCGAGAAAGATCTCCCCGGTGCCGGTGGCATAGAGGCTGTTCAGGTTGAATTCGTTGCTTAGCAGACCCTCCTGGACGTTGAAAGATGAGAAACGCTCGTTCACCGGGTCGTATCGGGATAGTCCGTTGTTTGTTGGCAGCCAGAAAATTCCATCCTGATCCTGATGCATCCCATATACCGTATTATCCGAAAGGCCTTCGGTGGTGGTAAACCGCTGGAAGGTTCCGTTTTCGGGATCGAAGCGATTGAAGCCGCCACCGTTGGTATAGACCCACAAGCGATCCTGATTGTCGCGGTATACGCCGAAGACATACTCGGTACTGATCGTTGCGGGGTCTTCCGGCGAGGGCAGGTAAACCTTCCAGGTGTTTTCATCGGGATTGAACTCGTTCAACCCGTACTGTGTCGAAATCAGGTAGCGTCCCGGGAGATGCTCGAACACCTGGTAGCAGGTGTTGTTGCTCAGGCTGTTTTTGTTGCCGGGATTCCGGAAATAATTGGTAAGGCGGTTACTCTCAGGGTTCCAGCGGCTCAGTCCCGTAGTGGTGGAGAACCAATAATCGCCGCGCGAGTCTTTCATCACGTGCCAGACGATATTGCCTGCGATGCTGTTTTCGGTGCCGTCCGACCGGAATTTCCTATTTCGGCGGTTATCTTTCCGGATCCGGTTCAAACCCTCCTCGGTCATTACCCAGATATACTGGCCGTCATCATAGAGGCCATTTATCAGGTTGGATGTGAGCCCGTTGGGATTGCTATTGTCTGCCTTGGAAAGTTGGGTGCTCTTTAGGTTGCGGTTCCAAACCAGGACGCCATTGCGTGTTCCGCACCAGATCTCATCCGGGTACGGTTCGATGATGCCGAAGGTGGAATATCCGCTGATGATCTGGTAGAAGGCGTGTGGGTCGGGGATCAGCTTGACCAGCCCCTTGTGTGAGGTTCCCACCCAATAGAGGCCGCACCGGTCCTGGGTCATCGTCAGGATGGAGATCGCCTTGAAGAGGCCTGCGTCGGGGATTTTTGCCTGCAGGTCGACGAAGCGTCCGGTGGCCGGATCGTAGAGATAGATTCCGGTTTCCCTTGTCCCGGCCCAAACCTGGTTTTTTTCGTCGACGAAAATGGTGGTGATGAAATCCTCCTGTGGCTGCCTGTTCACTCCCGAAGCGGTGGTGAAGGGCACCCGTTCGAAGGGACTCTCGGGGCCTTTGCTTCGCATCAGGCCGTAAGGGGTTCCGATCCATATATTCCCGGCGCTATCGGAAGCCAGGCAGGTGACGGGTGATCCGGGAAGGCTGGTGGGTAAACGGTCATCGGGCAGGCGCATCACGGAGGCATGGCCTTCGTTGAGCAGGTTTAGCCCGTTTTGGGTGCCGATCCATATCCTGCCTTTCGCATCCTCACAAATGGCCGTCACCTGGTTGGAGGAGAGTGTGGTGAAATCGCGTGGATTGTGCTCCAGGTATCTGAATTGCAGTGTTTTTGGATTGAGTTTTATCAGGCCTCCGTTGGTTCCGATCCAGATGAATCCCAACCGGTCGGAATAGAGGGTGTTGATGCTGTCGGAGGGGATGGTGTTCGGTCCCGTGCCCGAGGCGGTGAATTGCGT
>JAWOHI010000025.1:0-4913 GCA_046485255.1 Bacteroidales bacterium | reverse complement strand
ACCCCTCCCGCCCACATCAGGAGGAAGGGCCAGTTGAAGCTGCTCACGTCGTGCGTTCGCCAGGTTTGCCATACCTGGGGGATCACCCCGATGCTGAGAATGATATTACCGATCCAACCAACTGATTCAAGGATGTTCATGATGAAAATGGTTTAGGGTGTGGGATTAGTCCACTTCGGGCAGTGCGGCTCACTGCTTGTCCCCGGATCTTTGCCTGACCACCTCAAACAGGATCACCGAGGCTGCTGCGGAAACGTTGAGGGAGGCAATTCTGCCCAACATCGGTATCCTGACTTCCTGGTCGCAGAGGTCAAGGAGTTCGGGACTGATCCCGGCATCTTCCGACCCGAGGATCAGGGCCATCGGGGAGCTCAAGTCGGCCTGATAATAAAGCAGGTCGGTCTTTTCCGTGGCTCCGGCGATCTTCAGTCCGGTACTCTTAAGGTACCGGATAGCCTTAGCCAGGTCGGGGGTCCGGCAAACGGGTATGAGGCTCAGCGCTCCCGCCGATGTTTTCATTGCGTCGGCATTGATCTGGGCGCTCCCCTTCTCCGGCACCAGGATGGCATCGGCCCCGGCGGCCTCAGCCGAGCGGGCAATGGCTCCCAGGTTCCGCACATCGGTGATGTGGTCGAGAATGATGATCAGTGGATCGCGGCCCGATTCGAAAACTCCGGCAATAACTTCATCAAACGGCTGATAGGTCACCATCGCCGTGATGGCGATGATGCCCTGGTGGTTTTTGCGTGTCAGGCGGTTGAGTTTCTCCACCGGAACGAATTGGTAGGGTATGCCTGAACTGCGGACCAGGCTCATCACCTCGCGCGACAGCTCCCCCTGGAGCCCCTTGCTGACCAGCACCCGTTCCAAGTCCCGTCCCGATTCGATGGCCTCCTTGACGGGCCTGAGGCCGAAAATGTATTCCTGTATCTCCATCTGTCCTGTTAAAAGCTGAATATCTTTCCCTTCCGCCACGACTCGATGGCCATGGTCCAGGGGATGCGGTGATTCTCGGTGCGTTTGAGGGTAAAATCGTATCCCATCCAGTAGTCATCCGTCAGGTTGAATTCAAAACGGTAGACCCGGTTGGAGTCTGACATTTCATAGACCCAGACCTCCCTGGTTTCGGTCTTTTCGACCATCGACGGGGGCCCCAGAACCAGATAGATCATCCCCCTGTCTGTCTGCCAGCCCTGCCGGCTGGATGCAAAATAGATGTTGGCAAAGGTGACCCGGTTGTAATAAATCCGAATCAGGTCGCGCGCATTGGCCGCCGTTTTTCCCTTGTCCAACCAGAATTCATCAACGGCCTTTTTCTGATCGGGATTAACTGCCAGGGAGGCAAACTCCTCCCTGGTGGTCAGGTATTGAAGAGGCGGGAGCATATCCTCAGGCAGCCTGACCTGGGGGTAGCGGTCTCCGAACTGAGTCAGGCACAACCCCTTCGATCGGCCCGGGTCGTCGTGAAAAACGTATATTCCGGGTCCTCCAAGCCGAAAGAGCTGCTGCTCCGACCAGTTAGCCGTGAAGGTGGAGTCTGGCAGAGGAGCCATATCGACCAGGCCATCCAGGGAGTATGGAGGTAGCGGCAGGACATCCCGGGGAGGAAACACCGAAATATGGATCCGGTCGGCCTGCATATTCCTCTTCATCAATCGAAAATGCTCCCCCGGATAGAAATAGCGTTCAAAACTGACGCGGCTCCCCGGGTGGTTGAGAAGCAGGTAGTCCTGCTGCGGAAATTCCGAAAAGCGGTCGATCAGGATGTAATCGCGGCAGGTGGTATTCCGGAGCAGATCGTCGAGCCGGATATCGATCAGGTAAGTTTTCCCCTGCTCGGTCGGTATCCGGATGCCCGAGGAGATCTGCTCTCCAGCCTTATCACGGTCGAACACGAACGATTGCGAGTCCCGTGCCGCCACTTCATTATTGGCCATTGAGGCGTACAGCACGTAGCTCAGACGCAGCCTGGCCTGATCCTTCATTTGCGGATTAGCCTGATTAAAAAGCAGTTCACTCGCTAAAAGTCTGAAAAACAAGGTGCTCTCCGTATCGGAGTTGTGGTAAACCGTAAATTCGGGATGAAGCGGCGTCCTGCCCGGATTGTAGAGTACTACGGGGGTCACGGAATTGACAACCCGGCGGATGCTCAAGCAGGCGGGCAGGAGCGTCAGTATCCCAATCAGGATAAGGACAGGCCAACGCTTAATCATACAAATCAACCATTTGGGGGTCGGCATTCTTTCACGGATCAGGTTTTGCTGGCCAATTGCCGGAAATCAAACCCCGTGGGGTTCTGGAAGACCTTCAGCCCAAACTGGGGCAGAACCGCCAGGATATGGTCGAAGATATCGGCTTGAATTCGCTCATAAACCTCCCAGGCAGTGATCTTGGTGAAGGCGTAAACTTCCAGGGGAATACCCTTGTCGTTCGGTTGCAACTGCCTGACCATAAAGGTCATATCGGAATGAATCCTGGGCTCGTGAACCAGGTAGCGCTCCAGGTAGATCCGGAAAATCCCGATATTGGTCAACCGGATCCCGTTGGCAGGGTTCGAATTCTCCGCCCCAGCCTCCCGGTTCCGGTCGGTAAACTCTTTCCTCTTGGTCTGGATATATTCCCGAATCAGCAGGATCTCCTCCAGCTTGTCCAACTGCTCATCCGAGCAAAAGTAGACCGTGGCCATATCGATGTTGATCGACCGCTTGATCCTCCTGCCTCGCGACTCCTCCATTCCCCGCCAGTTCTGAACCGGCTCCGAAACCAACGCGTAAGTGGGAAAGGTGATGATCGTCTTGTCGAAATTCTCCACTTTTACGACAGCCACCGTGATATCCTGGATAACCCCGTCGGCATTCCTCGATGGTATGGTTACCCAATCACCTATTCGAATCAACCTATTGACCGACAGCTGGATAGAGGCTACCAGTCCAAGCAGGGTATCCTTGAAAACCAGCGTCAGCACCGCCATAAAGGCGCCAAGGCCGGTAAAGAAACCTTTCAATCTGAAATTGAATATCAGCGAGAAGATCCAGACGATGGCGATGAAAACCAGGATCGCTTTAACCAACTGGATGTATCCCCTGATGGGAACCCTGCCGGAGAGGTCGGATTCATTGTAAAGTTGATTGCCGGTATCAAAGACTCCGAAAACGACCAGCATTCCGATGACGATCATATAGGCGGAGGTGATATCCCGGAAGATTGAGATCCACTGAATGATCATCTGGTTCAGGGTTGTGTCGGTGGTTTCCGGGTAAACGCCCTGAAAAACGTGAGGGATCATATAAAAGACGATCAACGCCGGCACCAGGTTGCTCAAACGCTTGAACACCCCCTTTTCGAGCATCACGTCGTCAAAGCGGCTGGAGGTTTTTTTCACCATCCGGTGGATGATGACCGTCAGGATCCAGCGCGTCAGCCTGTCGATCAGGAAACCCAGGGTGATGAGAAGAGCCATCAAAATGGTCACGTGAAGAATCTGACCGGCAGGCCCTGTCAGGCCCCAATCGTGCAGCATTTCGGAAACGAGCTCAAAAAGCTTTCTCAGGGTTTCGCCCATAATGGCCTCAAAGATTTAGAATTCCTTTTGCCAAAAATACAATGTAATTTACCTTTACCCATTAAATATAACAAAAATCGAAAACGATGATCAAACTGATGCTACTTCTCCTCAGCCTGTCGTTCACGGTCGCGCAGGCCCAGGTAAGGTATGAGGACCATTTCACCGACAACACCCTGCGATTCGATTACAACCGCTGCGGTACGGCCACCTCGGAGCAGGTCTACTTTGAAGGAATGAAGCAGGAAGGTAAATGGTCGGGGCCCCGGGCCAGGCTGATTGATCCCTTCCCGTGGGGGGAATACCGGGTGGAGGTGTATGACAAGGCATCCAAAAAGATGATCTTTTCCCGCGGATACGCGGGGCTCTTCAGCGAGTGGCAGACCACCGCTGAATCGAAGGTCACCTCTCGCTGCTTTTATGAAACCGTGCTGGTTCCCTTCCCCAAAAAGCCGGTAACCGTTCGTCTCCTCAGCCGCGACCGGAAGGCCAAGCTTCAAAAAGTATTTGATTACGAAGTCGATCCGGCCAATTATTTCATCAGCAAGGAGGCTGGCCCAGTGTACAAGGCCTATATGGTCCACGACTCGGGGGATCCGGCCAAAAAAATTGATGTGGTGTTCCTGCCCGACGGTTTCAAGGCTGAGGAGATGGACCTGTTCAGGGAGGCGGTGAAGAAATTCTCCAAGGGGCTGTTCGCCTCGGATCCCTTCACGGCCAATGAGGACAAGTTCAACATCTGGCTGGTGGAGGCCCCGTCGGCCGAATCCGGAACCGACATCCCGGGCAGGGGGATTTATAAGGAAACCATCCTGAACACCAGCTTTTACACTTTCGACAGTGAGCGGTACAATATGACCTACGATATCAAGTCGGTCCGCGACGTGGCAGCCAACGCGCCTTACGACGCAATCATCATCCTGGTCAATTCCGACAAGTATGGCGGGGGCGGCGTTTATAATTATTACGGCTGCTTTACCGCCTTCCACCCGCAGTCGGTCGGAGTTTTCGTCCACGAGTTCGGCCACAGCTTCACCTGGCTGGCCGATGAGTATTACACCAGCGACGTCGCTTATAGCGACTACATCGATATGTCGGTCGAGCCGGTACAGCCCAACGTGACCAACCTGGTGGACTTCAGCAAGAAATGGAAATCGATGGTTAAGCCGGGAACCCCCGTTCCGACCCCCCGGACCCCTCAATTTGAAGGAGTTGTCGGGGTTTACGAAGGGGGGTTATACAGTGCCAAAGGGATTTACAGCCCGATGAATAAGTGCAAGATGAACTGGATCAATGACCCGTTCTGCCCCGTCTGTACGAAGACCATCCTGGAGATGATCGATTATTATAC
>JAWOHI010000398.1:0-3785 GCA_046485255.1 Bacteroidales bacterium | reverse complement strand
GGTCCCTCGAGGGGAAGTCGATGAGGTTGATCCGGTAGGAGGGACTGATGATCCAGCTTCCAGCCAGTCGGAAACTGGGGCTGAGCCTGGCCGACCGGATCCATCCATCGTAGTACTGACCGCCGGTCAGAATGATGGTTGCAGTCATCTTCTCCCAGGTAGGCGTGTAATATTCCGCGGAGCCCTGGATGAACCGGTATTGGCCGGCAGGGACATAGTGCTCAGTGGAGAGGTAGAACGTTTCGTCAAAATTATCCACCTGGATCGGGATTTTCAGGACAAAATTGTGAAGCGATTTGAGGGTCAGATCATACGCGGGGGTTAACATCAGAGTCTCAAGGCCCAGATCCTCATTCCGGTAATAGGCATTGCCAGTCAGGAGCAGTTGCTGGCCCCGCAGAATGCCGGGTTTTTGCGCACGGTTCCAGCCAAAACCGCCCATAGCACTCGCCAGGGTGTAATCCTGGCGGTACTCGAACCCCAGCTCGGGGTTGTACCTTGCCCCGGCCCGGGTAAAGCCCAGTTCGTAGCTGGGTCCGTAATAGGCACGACGCTCATAGCCAACGTGGTACTTGCTGTTCCCCGGTGACGGCAGGTTTGGCTTGTTGTCCGAGTCAAGCGTCTGGGCCAGTGCCACAGTCAAATAATCATTCTTGAATGTATTGATGATGGCGTCGAGGCCATAGTTCCAATTGTAACGCCCGGAAGGATCAACTTTAAGCGTCGACATTGCGCCGAGGTATGAATTGTCGTTGATGCCGATTTTCCTTCGCAGCCGGACCACGGAGTTGTTGATGGTTGGCAGCACTTCCTCCTGTGTTTCAGGATCTTTAAGGAACCCTGTCTGCAGAGCCAGAACCCCGATGTCCCAATTACCCAGGCGCCCGGTCAGCCTGCCGCCTCCCCACACGGGGACCTGCTGCCCGTTATGTATCCCGATGCGCCGGCTGTAAAAAAGCTGTCCCGTGGATCCGAACTCCAGGTCGAAGATGGATGACCGCTCCAGGAAGAACTGCCTTTTTTCGGGAAAGAACAGCGAAAAGCGCGTCAGGTTGACCTGCTGGTCGTCCGCTTCCACCTGTGCAAAATCGGTGTTCAGGGTCAGGTCGAGGGTTAGGTTTTTGGTCAGTCCATACTTGACATCCATCCCGATATTCCCATCCAGGGCGGTTTTCACCTGATAGTCTTCACCCTCATCCACCCTGGCAGGTTTCTGCTCTATGCCTCCCAGGAGATAGGGCGCGAAGTAAAGCGGGTTGATGGTTTCAATCCCCGTGAAAACGATCTCGGCATATTGTGACGGCTTAGCCCAGCTCCAAAATCCCCACTTGTTGGAGATGGCCGGGTAGGTATCCCACTCCTGGACCCGGGGGATGTAGCGGAACAGGCACAAGCCCATCAGAACCTCATCGCCGGTTTTCTGATAGCGGAGGCTGGAGAGCGGGATCTGCATTTCGGCATACCAACCCCGTTCATCCCGGCTGGTCGCGACCTCCCATACCGTGTTCCAGTCTTTCATCGGAAAACTGCCTTGTCCGTCGTTATAGATCTGTGCATCAGAGCGCAATCCTGATGGTGTGGTCGAAAACAACAGGGCATTTTCTTTATCCAGATAGCTGTCGAGGCAGATGCCGAACCAGTCGTTCGTTAGGTCAAGATCGTCCCGGATCTTGCTGGTGGCCCTGATCTGATCAGGTTCGCCATCATACAACCAGCCTCCAATGTACAGGTACTTATCCGTGTGGATCATCCTGACTTCGGTTGGCTGATAAGGAGCCTTACCGGCTACCGGATTGAGGGAGACCATCTGCATTGGGCCGGCACTGCCCCAGGCCGGGCCTGGCTACCTAAATCCCTTTTGCCAAATGGTAGTACAGGTCGTTCCAGCGCAGCTGGTTCCTGAATGAGTCGATACGCGTATCCTGGCCGATGACCACGAACTCCACGCCTGCCATATCGGCGAAATCCCGGATAGGTTCGGTGGTCAGGTTCTGGCTGTAAGCCGTATGGTGCGCGCCTCCGGCATAGATCCAGGCTGCCGCGGCAGTGGCCAGGTCGGGAAGAGGTTTCCAAAGGACGCGGGCAACGGGCAGTTTGGGCATATCGTGGATCGCCTTGACCGCCTCCACCTCGTTGACCAGGATGCGGAACCGGCTGCCCATATCGAGCACCGATACGTTGATGGCCGGTCCGGCTGCCACGTTGAAGCAGAGCCTTACCGGGTCGGCCTTGCCGCCGATACTCAGGGGGTGAACCTCGCACTTCGGCTTCCCGTCGGCGATCGACTCGCAGATCTCGAGCATATGGGCTCCAAGGACCAGCATACCTGCCGGGTCGAGGTGGTAGGTGTAATCCTCCATAAAGGTGTTCCCGCCCGGGAGTCCGGCCGCCATCACCTTCATTGCCCGCACCATCGCTGCCATCTTCCAGTCGCCCTCGGCGCCAAATCCGTACCCATCCCTCATCAGCCGCTGGACGGCAATGCCGGGCAATTGCACCAGCCCGCGCAGGTTCTCGAAGGTGTCGGTGAACCCCTTGAATCCGCCTTCGGTGAGAAAGTCCCTCATTCCGAGCTCTATCCGTGCAGCCTCGCGGAGTGATTCGTGCTGGGCTCCGCCCTTGCGAAGGGCCGGCACCATCGTGTAGCTCGACTCATACTCGTCGGTCAGGGCTCCGATCCGGGCCTCCGTTATGGCCTCCACATAATGGACCAGGTCACCCATCGCATAGCCGTTGACCGACCATCCGAACACCAGCTGGGCCTCTACCTTGTCGCCTTCGGTGACGGCCACCTCCCGCATATTGTCGCCCAGACGGGCAAAGCGGGCCCCCTGGGCATCCTTCCAGGCGGCCGCGGCCCGGGTCCAGGCAGCAACGCGCTCCTGCACGGAGGGATCCTGCCAGTGACCAACCACCACCTTGCGCTCCAGACGCATCCGGGTCATCATAAAACCATATTCGCGGTCGCCGTGAGCCGACTGGTTCAGGTTCATAAAGTCCATATCGATATCGGCCCAGGGGATGTCGCGGTTAAACTGGGTGTGCAAATGCAGGATCGGCTTCTGAAGAGCCTTGAGGCCGGCAATCCACATCTTGGCCGGACTGAAGGTGTGCATCCAGGTGATCAGCCCGATGCAGTGGGGGGAGGCGTTGGCTTCCATACACACCTGGAGGATCTCCTCCGGACTCTTCACCACAGGCTTGAAAACCACCTTCACCGGGATCACACCGGCTCGGTCCAGAGTCCGCGCAATCTCCGACGAGTTTCGTGCAACCAGCTCAAGTACCTTAGGACCATATAGATGCTGGCTCCCGGTTACAAACCAGGCCTCGTAAACCTTCAGGCTTTCCATAATTAGTGTTGGATTTACATTTATCGCACGAAGATAGGTATAATTTATGTTCAAGCCCCAGAAGCCCCCGGCTGAAGCCAGGGGCAGTTTTTAAACAATTATTCCTGATCCCAGCTTTGATCTTTTATCTTAATGTCTTCTTTAGCAACTCTTTAATCCTTCTTCTTTATTCTTTTATCTTCAACATCACAACCCCGTGCCTTCCCACCTTGGCGGTAAATTTCTTGTCGTACCGTCCGATGTCCTTCTGTCGCCAGAGGTCGCGGACCGTCTTGGTGCCGCTGATGCCGAGATCGGCCCAGGTGGCGGTGATCTTGGCCGGCGTCTCGCCACGGTTGAAGAGCCCCACGGCGATGGAGCCATCTTCCAGCTCGCGCTTCCAGATCTCGAGGTCGCCCTCTTTGGATACCCGCCAGCCGGGCTTGCCCAGGG
>JAWOHI010000375.1:0-5275 GCA_046485255.1 Bacteroidales bacterium | reverse complement strand
TTAATGGTTTAATAAATCAATTATGTCCTGTATCCTCCGTTCCGGGTCCTTAAGGACGACCAGCTGGATCTTGAGGCTGTCGAGGAGGTTCTTGATCTTCGCTCCGAACTCGCCCGACACGATCAGGTCCGGGTTTCTGGAAGCCACCAGTTCAACGGATGCGGGGCCTGCCCCCTCTTCCAGGTCTTTATTTGGATTGGGGATGAATTCGATGGTCCCCGACCCGTTATCGTAAACGACAAAATACTCGCAGCGCCCGAAACGCAGGTCAAGCCTCGATTCCAGGCGATTACCGGTTGATGTGATGACTGCTTTCATTAAGAAGTTCGACTGAAGAAGAGAAACGGGCGTGTCCGCAAAGAGGACAATTTTCCACTACCTGGTCTTTATGCGGATGGTTGAATTGGCATCCGCACCCCGAACAGCGGAACCATTCGGAATCGAAATAGACCCTGCCCCCGCCGATGGAGATCTGCCTTCCTTCAACCAGGGCGGTGGCGATCTTTTGCAGGGCTGAAGAATAAACACGCGTGAAGGTGGGCCTTGATATCCCCATCTCGAGCGAGGCTTCATGG
This sequence comes from Bacteroidales bacterium, assembly GCA_046485255.1. Classification (GTDB taxonomy): domain Bacteria; phylum Bacteroidota; class Bacteroidia; order Bacteroidales; family UBA12481; genus UBA12481. Next base: position 4,700 of record JAWOHI010000375.1, on the reverse strand, counting down.
TGGTTGAGACCGTCATAATCGCACAGGCGTATTGCTTCGTACTCCTCGTACAGCAGGGCTACCGGTTCCGAGCTTCGCCTGGAGGGATCAGGGCCATAGGGCTTGAACCCCTTTATTGGCGGTGGATTTACCACCCTCCGAAGAATCTTGTTTTTGGGCGACATATTAGTATTGAACAATTGTCCGTTACAAATATAATGAACAATAGTTCAATAAAAAACATCAAGCCCGGAAAAAAGGAGGGCAGGTCAGATCCTTATGAAGATCTTTTTCTTATAAAGCCAGTAGCAGAGATACCAGAGCAGGAAGAGGACGGTCAGTCCGGTAACGAATTCGGCGGTCCAGTTGCCTGCCCACCCAAAAAGCCCGTGGGTGAAGGGTTTGACAATGGTTTGTAGCAGGTTGGCCCCACCCACGTGGGCGAACAGGTAGATGAACAGGGGGTTCATTCCCACGATATTGAAAAAGAGAATCTTCCTGAATTTCACCACATCGATCACCCAGTAGGAGAGGGCCATTGCGAGGAGGGTCCAACCGCCCGAGACGAAGACGAAGGTCGAGGTGGAGATGCGCTTTATGATGGGGGTGAGGGGGGTAAGGCTGTACCCGACAGCCAGGGCTACCAGTCCGGCGATGACCATCACCTGCAATTTCTTTTGCCAGGATTTCGAGCTGATCAGCAGCTGCCCGACCAGGACACCCCAGATGGTGTGCGCGGTGGTTGGAATGGCGTTGAACATCGCCCAGTGACCGCTATCCTCTTGCCCTGAGATGAGGATGTTGAACCACGCTCCGAAATTCTCGCCGGGAGTGAATGGATTGGTAAAGCCGGTTACCCAGAAGAGCCGGTAGAGGGCCTCGCTCAGGCCGATCAGGAGAACGCTGACCAGGATCTGCACCCAGGGAGCCTTGCGCATCACCAGGTAGGCGATCAGGTAAGTTACGGAGAGCTGTGCCAGGACGTTCTGGAACAGGAAGGTGATCTTGCCGGAACCGATGCAGTAGAGCGCCCAGCCCAGCACCAGGAGCAGGAATGACCGTTTAAGAACGTGCACCGTGAGCTGCTGTCGGGTGTGTCCCTGGCTCATCCTTCGGGAGAAGGAGAAGGGCATCGCCACACCGACAATGAACATAAAGAACGGCTGGACCAGATCCCAGAAATGGAGGCCTGCCCAATCGCGATGATGTAGCTGTTTACCAAGGAAATAGAGCGGCGTCCCCTGAAGCTCCGGCACGACGAACAGGTAGAAAAGGTGCGCAAACTCGGCAATCAGGAGAAACATCGTCAACCCCCTGAAAAAATCAAGGGATAGCAGGCGCTCGTTCTTGTTCTCCATAACGGCTGCTTTAGGGGTGAATGGTATTATTGGAAGGAGACTTTCTGTAGGAGATAGCGGCTGTTGCCCTCTATTGAGAGGATATACATCCCTGGCGTGATCTGGCCGGTGGAGCGGAAAGAGACGCGGTTGTGTCCAGGCATGACGGAAATATCTTGATAATCAACTACCTGGCCCGTCAGCGACGTGATGACCAGCCGGGCTTTCTCCTGGCGGTCGGAGTTGAATTCGGCCACCAGGCTTTGGTTGACCGAAGCCGGGTTCGGGTAGATCAGCTGGAAACGGTCGGTGGTGACGGGTTCCACGCTGCTGAGCTTTTCAAATCGGGCCACCCGGGGGAAGGGGAGGAAGGCCAGGTCGTCTGCGCAGCCCGAATCGGCAGCGGAGTTTGAGATGGTCAGCTCGGTCCGGAGGTTGTTGTATCCGGTGGAGGCTTCCCAGGTACCGGCATTGGCGATCCTGATGCTGTATTCGGGGCGGCTGAACAGTTCAAATTCGGGATCGGGCAGGTTCAGGTAAACCTTGTAGGTGCCTTCGGCCATATCCTGGGGCAGACGGATCTCCCGATTGATCTGGATGGTTTGATTGGGGAGCCAGAACTGGGGGTTATCCGGCAGCCTGACCCAATATTTTTCCGATCCGGCCGTATTGACGAGGATCAGTTCCACGTCGCGGGGATTATAGGGAGCGGCGAAGCCGTAATTATTGAGGTTCAGGTTTATGGTAAAGCAACCGCCGGGTTTGGCCGTACTGGTAAAGGTGCCCTGGTTGAGGACGAACCGGTAGCCCAGTCTCTTATTCACCTCATCATAGCAGCCGTGCTGCTTCCAATTGTTCAGGACCGTGCTGTGGTAGCCACTGTTAAGATACGACCAGTGAAATCGTTCCATCTCGATGATCGCGTTGATGCAGCCCGAATAGTCGCTGGGGTTGCAGGTCTCGCCGCCCATTGCCAGGTAGCGGGTGTCCTGCTCCAGATAGGCTTTTTCAACCGTGATGTTCGCGTAAGTCCCGTAGTCGTTGGAGCTGGCCAGGAAGCAGTCGTTGTGATGGGCCACGCGTGCCTTTTTGGTGCCGCTGTAAGCTTCGGCCTCGGTGACCGGTTCATTTGCCGTGATCCCGCAGATGCCGAACTTGAGCTTGGGGGTGCGCAGCTGGACCATCCGCCGCTCGGTCAGAGCATTCAGGAGGCCGTCCACCACCACGTTCCGCTTGGTGTAGTCGGGAGTCGGGAAGCCGAAATTGGTGGTATAGTACCATTCGCCCCAGACCCCGATGAAGCCAGCCTGGACCACCGCGATGACATCGCTGTTGGCCCGCAGGATGGGTGCCAGCTGTTCGATCTGGGTTTGTACCAGTTCAACGGGCGGATCATACGGGCGGTTGTTGGTGCTGGATTGGTAGGCAAACCGGAGGAGGCACTTGACCCCCGCCTCACGCATAACGCCGAAGTTATACTCTACATTGTCAAGGACCGCCTGGCTGAGCGGCTGCTCCAGGAAACCCCTGAGGTAGTGCAACATCAGGATCATTGTCATTCCGTTGTTCTCCCTGAGTGCCACCAGGTTATCCTTGTTGAGGCGATTGCCGCCGTTTGACGATTCATAATGCTTGTAGAATCCCCGTTCGGGGTTCGTGATGATGGAATCGAGCGGGGCGTAAGTAATCGTCACCTGGGCCGGCAAGGTTACTGCCAACACTGATAAAATGAGGAGTATAACACATTTTTTCATACTAAACCGATTAAAGGCCTGCGAGAGCCCCGTGGTCGGAATGACCACGGGGCTTTCATCAGACCTCAGTTTAACCAAACACTAAGACTACTATTTAAACACGTAATTCAGCAGTGCGGAGTTCTCGCCGCCAATGACGGGAAGGCCTCCCTGCATGCTCCAATCTTCAGCCACATCCACGAATCCGATGTTGATGACCGGTCCGAGCTGGGTGGCCATTTCACGCATAAGGCTGAATTCGATGGCCTTACCGTTACCAACGGTTTTCAGGGCAGAAGCCTTGACGAAATTGGATCCAACCGGGAGGACTGAAATCCAGCCCCATCCATCGTTTTCGGGATCATCAAAGAACAGTTCGGCATCACCATCACCAGCGATATTCCCTTCGAGCAGGTACTCAATTCCACCGCCAGCCGGGTAGATCCAGGACTGGAAGTTGTTGTCCGGGTTGTTGTCGGCATCGATGTAAAGATCGAAGAAACCCCTCAGATCAGCCGTACCCTCAATGTAAATATAGAGGTACTTGGCATCGTTGTTCAGTTTCACCTTGGTGATGGTTCCCCCGTCGCCGGAGGTGAAATCGGGAATGGCGCTCCACTTGGAGAAATCACCGTCCATCGTCATATCCGGCACGAACACCAGTTCGACGTCCATGGTTTTGGTGTTTTCCCCGCCTTCACCGGTGGCTTTCAGCGAAACGCTGTAGAGGCCGTAATCGGCAAAGGTGTGTGAGGGTGACACCTCGGTGGAGGTGGCGCCATCGCCGAAGTTCCACAGATAGGTATCGGCATCCGTCGAGGTGTTGGTGAAGGTAACGGTCAGTCCATCCACCGTAAAGGTAAAGTCTGCCACCGGAACCGGCTTCTTGCACGACGAAAGCCCGGCGACCATCAGAAGGGTGAGTGCAAAGCTCACCAGGATTCTTGTTGCTTTCATAAAATTGATAATTAATGGTTAAGAACTAAATTATTTGTTTTGAGTCATTTGCAGGTTTACCAGCATTTCATCCTGCGGGATGAAATAGATAATTCTCGGATTGGAAGGCTCGATGATCTGGGTGGTTTCGCCGGCGGCGAGGTGGACACCCGGATAGCTCCGGTTGAGGGTGAGGTTGTTGCGGAAGACGTCGAACGTCCGGTGCCCTTCCGTGAAAAGCTCCAGGCGACGCTCATCCAGCACCACATCAAGTACGCTGGCGTAGCCCATCATATTCGATGAGGAGAAGAGGGCATCGCCGGTGAGGCCGGCCCTTTCCCTTATCTCGTTCACGGCATCGAGGGCATCGTCCCCGCGATTGAGTTTGGCCAGGGCTTCCGCCTTGTTGAGGATCACCTCGGCATACCGGAGGATTACCGGCGAACTGAGTGTCACCACCCCGTCCTGATAAGAGAACTTGTTCATATAGTATTTCGGGTATCCGTTCCGTTCGGCCACGATGGGCTTGCCCTGCGCATCGGTGGCAATGGTGCCGTCCTCGTTCTTCTTGTACTCAGGCTGGATGAACGAGAGGCGGGCATCCTCGGGGTGACGGTTGAGCAGATTTCGCAGTGGCAGCGAAGCGTAAATCTCGCCCCATCCCAATCCCTTGTCCGACAGGTACATAGATCCTATAGATCCTCCTGTTTTGTCA
>JAWOHI010000367.1:0-3721 GCA_046485255.1 Bacteroidales bacterium | reverse complement strand
ATTGGGTTTCAACATAAACGGGAGTTCCGATGGTGCTGTTCTGTAAAATGCTGAACCTGAACCTGACAGCCTGGTCGGGCATAATCTCACCAACTGTGTTCCTGACCACGGCCTGGTAACTGAACCCGGAAGGGACCTGGCCCATCAGGGCCATTCCAAGCAGGAAGAGGATGGGAGTTAGCTTTAAACGTTTCATCGTGTGGCTAGGTTAATGGTTTGAAACTTTCAGGAAAGAAAAGTTACATCAGTTTTTGATAACCACAAAATTTCGTAACTTATTCAAAACCAATACCGCCATAAGAGAGTTGATTTTGCTGCCTGGCAGCCTTGGCATCCAGCGGCGATTGATCTATTTTCACCGATTGAATAGTTCATTTCGTAATCACCCAAACCATAAACGCCATGAATAGGACATTCTCCCGCCATTTTGCTCCCTTCTTGCTCCTGTTAGCCCTTCTGCTACTATTGCCGGTCGGGCCCGCATCAGGCCAGTTGTCCTTCTCCATTTCAATGGATGATCCCGCCAGTCAGTACTACAAGGTCGAATTTGAAATCAAGGGGCACTCTGGTGCCTATCTCGACCTGAAAATGCCGGTCTGGACACCCGGCTATTATATGGTCCTCGACCTGGCGAAGAACATTGTTGATTTTCAGGTGTATGACGGCGACGGACAGCCGCTCGCCTGGCACAAGACAACCAAGAACGGCTGGCGCATAATTACCCCGAACCCTTCACCGATCAAGGTTTACTACCATGTCTATGCCAACCGGGTATCGGTAGCTGAGCCTTACCTGGCGGAGAACAGGGGCTTTATCTCCCCGACGGGCATCTTTATGCACGTAGATGGCCAGCTCAATCAGCCCGTGACGGTGAAGGTCAAGCCTTACAGCGGGTGGAAGCAGGTCTCCACCGGCCTCGACCCGGTACCGGGATCGCCCAACACCTTTCAGGCGGAAAATTTCGACCGCCTTTATGATTGCCCGATCCTCTGCGGCAACCAGGAGATCCTCACCTTCGAGGCCAGGGGGTTGCCACACGCCGTCGCGATCGAGAACCCCGGCAAATGCAACCGGTCCCGGTTCGTGGCCGACCTGAAAAAGATCGTGGAAGCGGCTACCGGACTCATCGGTGAGATCCCTTATCAGCATTACACGTTTCTTATAATGGACAAAGGTCCCGGCGGATTGGAGCACCTCAACTCGATGGCCGTTTTCGCCGACGTGAGCAACTACCAGGGTCCTGAAAATAACCTGGGGCTGCTGGGATTCCTTGCCCACGAGTATTTTCACCTGTACAACATCAAGACCATCCGGCCCGAAGTGCTAGGGCCGTTCGACTACGACCGCGAATGCATCACGGATATGCTCTGGTTCTCCGAAGGGGGGACGGTCTATTACCAGGACATCATCCTGAACCGGGCGGGCTTTACCGGCAGCGACCGGTTCCTCCAGGATGCCGGGCGGAATATCGCCTCCCACGAAAATGGCACCGGACGTCTTTTCCAATCGGCTGCCCTCTCCAGCAGGGACACCTGGATGCTCTTCTTCAACCGGAATCAGAACGCCCGCTTCGTAACCATCAACTATTACAACAAGGGAGCCACCCTCTGCCTGCTCCTCGACCTGAAGATCCGCCACGAGTCGGGTAACCGAAACTCCCTGGATGACGTGATGAGGACCCTCTACCAGCAGTTTCACCAACAGCTCGGCCGCGGGTTTACAGACCAGGAGTTCAGGGAGGTTTGCGAACAGATGGCGGACTGCCCGCTGGATGAGTTTTTCAACTACGTCCTGACAACCCGGGAGATCGACTACGCCAGTTACCTCGGGTACGCGGGGCTCACCATCGACCTGGAGCCCGGCGAGCCGTTGATCACGCACCTGGGCAGGAGCGTCCCGACAAGAAGTTTCAAGATTGCCTTGAATCCCGCCGCCACCGGTCCGCAACAAAAGTTGCTGGCAGGTTGGCTCCGATAGGAGGGCCTTTAAGATAATCAGGGCATTTCGCGGCCTTCTTCCTTTTTCCGCTCCTCCAGATCCTTTCGCTCAGCTATTCTAAGCAGGTTATGGGTATCGACGATATTGACAAGGAACAGGATTACGCACATAAAGAGGGCGAAATAGCGGATCGATCCCGGCAGCAGGAGCTCCACAACCAGCACCAGGATCAGGACGATCCTAACCTCCGTGGGGCCGATCTTGAAAAAGTCGATCGAATAGTTGCCGGTAAGCCGGAGTCGCATCAGGGCCACGATCATCTCCCAGCCATACATCACCACGAAACCGTAACCGATTAGTTCCCACACCCCTTCGGCATACACGATGAACCCACAACCGATGAGGATGATCCCGATCCAGTCGATGGTGATATCCAGCGTGAACCCGTACCGCTTTTTCGGCCGGTTGCGGAAATAGGCCAGGCGGCCGTCGAGCGAGTCGCCAAACCAGTTGATGATGAAACCCGGGACCCCCAGCAGCAGCAGGTTCCGGTCGACATAGGTGGCCAACAAGAAGCTGACCATCACGATGATATTGCCGAACAGGCCAATGCCGGTCAGCATATCGGAAGTCATCCAGGCAGGTATCCGCTGAACGAGGTAAACGATCAGGTTGCGTTCTCCCGACTTGAGCAGGTTGGTCCTTTCGCGGTCTTGGCTGATCAGCTCGGCCAGCCGGTTTTTGGCCGAAGAGTGATTGCTTCGGCGGCTATGTTTCATCATTTCAGAAGTTTTTCAAGATCGCTGCGTGGGGTGAACGAGCCGGGCAGTGCCATTTCGTAAACCATTTTTCTGAGGTGAACGCCAAAGGAAGCCGGATCAGGGAACTGGTCCTGCTCCTCGACGCTGATGATCTGCCCGACCCCGACCCGGGTCACCTGGTTCCTCTTGTTGAACAGTTCGGACGGCACCCGGAGCACCCGGATACGCCAGTTGAGCAGTCCGAGGAGGTAATAATACGGGGAGTTCCCGTCGAAGAAGCGGATGGGCAGGATGGGGACTTTCACGCGGTGGATCAGGTGGAGGACGGAATCCTGCCACTTGCGGTCGCGTACGCGCAGGTCTCGCAAGCTCAGGTCTGATACGGCTCCCGACGGGAAAAAGCCCGCCGGATGGCCTTCCCTTATATGGGCAAGGGTCTTGCGTATCCCGTGAAGGCTTGCCGCGGAGATTCCTTTCTTGAAGTTGCCGGTAGGGGTGACGGAGATGAAATTGTCCGACAAGGTTTTTACCCTGGAGAGCATCTCATTGACCATCAGTTTGTAATCAGGTCGAATCCCGGCCATCAGGTCGACCAGGATAACCCCATCGAGCCCCCCATAGGGGTGGTTGGCGATGGTAATGAAGGGCCCCTGCGGAAGTGCCTTGAGCCGTTCGGCGTGACCAATCAGATAATTGACGCCCAGGTCGTTAAGCAATCCTTGGGTAAAGGCGGCACCGGTGAACTGCCCCGAATTGTGATACACCTGGTTCACCTTGTCGATCGCCAACAGCCTCATCGCCGCCTCCGCCAGGCGATGGCCCAGTGTACCCCTGAATAGGGGGGACAGCGACTCAAAATGTTGGGAGTCAACAACCTTCATAACAGCCGTCTTGAACCGAAATGAACCGATGAGTAGTACTAAATTAGTCCCTTCTTTTGATTTTTTAGCCCCCGGTCCGGTTGCTGGGTGCATTTTCCATATCTTTGTTTGAAAATCTTTAAAATCAGGATAGATGAAAAA
>JAWOHI010000158.1:0-5284 GCA_046485255.1 Bacteroidales bacterium | reverse complement strand
GCAGCCCGGCATTGATCTCGGGGATGACCAGCCGGATGGCGGGCTGCTCGGCAAGGACGATCATATCATCGCCAACCCGAACTGCTCCACAATCCAGATGCTGATGGTCCTGGCTCCGCTTCACCAGGCCTACCGGATCAGGCGGATCGTGGTGAGCACCTACCAGTCGGTTTCCGGTACGGGAATCAAGGCGCTGAGGCAGCTTGAGCAGGAAGAGAAAGCCGCACTCCTGGCCGCCGGCAGCACCGACAAGGTGGCTGGGGAGCCGGTCGAGAGGGCCTACCACCACCCCATCTACCGGAACTGCATCCCGCAGTGCGACTCCTTCCTCGACAACGGCTACACCAAGGAGGAGATGAAGATGGTGAACGAAACCCGCAAGATCCTGGGCGACAACTCCATAATGGTCACCGCCACGACTGTGAGGGTCCCCGTTACCGGGGGGCACTCCGAAGCCGTCAATATCGAGTTTGAACGGGATTATGAACTGGCCGAAGTGCGCCGGCTGCTTTCTGAAACCCCGGGAGTGGTGGTGGTGGATAACCCCGCTGCCTTCGAGTACCCGATGGCGCTGCACGCCAATGAGAAAGATGAGGTGTTCGTTGGAAGGATCCGCAGAGATGAATCAAGGAATAAGTGCCTGAACCTCTGGGTGGTATCGGATAATCTCCGGAAAGGAGCGGCCACCAACGCGATCCAGATCGCCGAACACCTGGTTTCAGCGGGGATCATCTGACCATCAGAAGATCTCGCGGAGCTCTTTCGTATTGAAGCGGCTGGCCCGCAGGGTGTTGGAGAGGATGATGATGGTCCTTTTCTCGCTCACCTCCCGGATGAAGTAGGTCCGGAATCCTTTCCACCAACCGGTATGGTACACCACGGGGCTGAGCTCGTCGGATACATCCAGCCTCCAGCCTAATCCATAATTATCGTTCGGTCTGAGGTCCTTGTGCTGGGGGGTGAAGGCCTCTCGGAGGGTTTCCTGACTGACCAGCTTGTCGGAGTAAAGTGCCTGGTCGAGCTTCAGCAGGTCGAATGCGGAGGCATACACCCCCTTGTCGCCCACCACGCCATTAAGGAAATGGTTCTCCGCCACCACCCGTGACGAGATGTATCCCAGGACGGGATTCTCGTTAGCTGGGGCGACTGATTTATTGTATATCAGGGCGTTCCTCATCTTGAGCGGCTCGAAGATCCGGACGGTCACGAAATCCTCGAACCGCATCCCCGACACCTGCTCCACGATCGTTGCCAGGAGGGCATAGTTGGTGTTGGAATAATTATAACGGCGGTCGGGCAGGTAATAGGGCTTCGGCGCTTGCCGGATCATCAGGTCGATCATCTCCTGGTTGGTGATCGCACGCTCCTTGTCGGGCCAGTAATCCTCACAGAAATACATATAGTTGGGTAGTCCGCTCCGGTGGGAAAGCAGGTGCCTGATAGTGATCCCCTCGTAGGGGAGCCCCGGGAAGTACAGGTTCACCGGGTCATCAAGGTCCAGCCGGTTATCCTCTTTCAGGATGAGCACGGCCAGTGCCGTGATCGGCTTTGAGACGGAGGCCAGTTGGAAGGCCGACTCCAGGGTTAGCGAATCTTTCTTTTGAAGGTTGTGGTATCCATAGGCCTCGGCGAAGACGATCTCGCCATTCTCGGCGAAGAGGACGGTTCCGTTGAAGCCGGCCCGGTGCATCCGGTTGAAGTAGTTGCGAAGGCTGTCGGCAATCACGGCCCTTTCGGGCGTGAGCTCCGCATAGACCGGGAAGTTGGCGATATAGGGGTCATCGGGTTCCGCCTGTCCACCGCTGCTCGTGTAGCGCAGGCAGGCCGGCTGGAAGGTGAGGAGAGCCAGGAGCAGGAGGGCGGAGAGCCGGGGCGACAGGTTAGTAGAGAAAATCTTCATAAGGGTATCTGGCAACGTGGATCTCCCTGACTTGGTCATAAAGCAATTGTTTTAACGGCTCGAGGTTCGTTTTGTTTTTTGCAGAGATAAAAATACAAGGATTATTGTTTTTTGCCATCCAGGAGTTCATCAAATCGTCCAGGCTGAAATTCTCCCGGCGTATCGGGGTCAGGTCGTCGGGGTCCTTCTCTTCATAGGTGAAGGCATCTATCTTGTTAAAAACCAATATTAACGGCTTGTCTCTCGATCCCAGTTCGACCAGGGTCTGTTCCACCACCCCGATCTGCTCCTCGAACCCTGGGTGAGAGATATCGACCACGTGGAGCAGGATGTCCGACTCCCTGACCTCATCGAGGGTGCTTTTGAACGATTCCACCAGGTGGTGCGGTAGTTTGCGGATAAACCCGACGGTATCGCTCAGCAGGAAGGGCAGGTTTTCGATGACGACCTTGCGGGTGGTGGTGTCGAGGGTGGCGAAGAGCTTGTTTTCGGCGAACACCTCCGACTTGCTGACCAGGTTCATCAGGGTTGATTTGCCGACGTTGGTATAGCCGACCAGGGCGACCCGGACCAGTTTGCCGCGGTTTTTCCGCTGGGTGGCCATCTGAAGGTCAATTTTGCGGAGCTCCTCCCGTAGTCGTGCGATTCGTTCGCGTATGATCCGGCGGTCGGTTTCGATCTCCCGTTCTCCCGGTCCTCGGAGCCCGATCCCCCCGCGCTGCCGCTCGAGGTGGGTCCACATTCCGGCCAGGCGGGGCAGGATGTAGAGGTACTGGGCGAGTTCCACCTGCACCTTGGCGTAGGCGGTCTGCGCGCGGCTTGCGAAGATGTCGAGGATCAGGTTGGTGCGGTCGAGCACCTTGATCTGGAAGAACCGCTCGATATTCCGGAGCTGGGTTGGGGTCAGGTCGTCATCGAAAATGATCAGGTCGGCCCCGTTCTCCTCCACATAGGCGAGGATCTCCTCCATCTTGCCCTTGCCGATGAGGGTGGCGGGGTTGGGTTCCTCCACGCGCTGGATGAAGCGGGTCAGCACGGTAGCGCCGGCCGTGTCGGCCAGGAACTCCAGCTCATCCAGGTAATCGTTCACCGTCCGCAGGTCCTGGTTCTTGCGCACCACTCCGACGAGCAGTGCACGTTCGCCGCGGGTCAGGGTATCGTCGATGAGTCCTTTGGGCATTGGGGGAAGGGGTGAATCAAAAAAGGCTGCTCAGTGAGCAGCCTTTTGTGTATGATCTTGCTACTTAGTTCAGGATAAAGCGGATCGGGATGGAGAACGACACGTTGACCGGTTTTCCGCGCTGCTTGCCGGGTTCCCATTTCGGGGCGGCTTTCAGAGCACGGATTACTTCTTCATCGAGGGAACCGTCGACTCCACGCATTATGTTGATGTTGGTGAGTTCGCCCCTTCGGTTGATTACGAAGCTGACGTAAACCGTACCGCTGACGCCGTTTTCCATTGCGACCTGCGGGTACTTGACCGTTGTCTGGATGTAGTTACGGAAAGCCTCGATGCCTTCACCCTGGAACTTGGGCATATCCTCCACGATGAGGAACACCTCCTTGTCCTCCTCCTCTTCCTCCCTGTTGCCGATCACGTCGGCGATCCGGATGGCATCATCCTGGTTGGCGTCGAAGGATTCGAAGTCAAGCTCATCGTTCAGCTTGATATCATCCTCGACAATGTTCAGGTCGATGATCACCGTTTTTGGCTTTGGGGGATCCGGTGGTTTCTGGAGTTCCTGGCGGGTGATGGGGATGATCTCCTCTTCGCCCTGGGCATCCCGGATGGCCTGCAGGTTGGAGGTTCTGAGGTCTTCCTTGGTGTATTCGAAGGCGGTCAGGGTGAAAGCTAAAGCCATCACCAGCCCGATCTCGATGAAAAGGAGTTTCTTCTTCTCGAGGTTTGCCCGGTCTGTTTTCTTTGGTATCATCTTGAATGAAATTTTGAGCCGTTAAAAATAAGCAATCTCCACAAAATATCAAAGGCGTTCGGGAATCACTTTTTTTGGTCCCATTGAAACCGGTGGTCGGAGTCCCTTTCTGCCTCGATCATTTGTTTTTACGAAACCGGCGCGCCATTTGTTCCCTTTTGTACCGGCCACTTTGACGCAGATATCAAAAAAAACCACCCGCCCCCGGATGTTTGAAACAAAAAACCACTATTTTAGCAGTCCGATTTTGGGGGCGTAGCTCAGATGGCTAGAGCGTTTGACTGGCAGTCAAGAGGTCGACGGTTCGATTCCGTTCGTCTCCACGGGGTTAAACCTGTCAGGTTTTGAAAACCTGACAGGTTTTTTTGGGCTGATTTTCAATCAACCGTCCAGTTACGTCGGCTGTCTTAGTGTAAGCTCAGAGCACGATAGCACACGGAACGGCATTTAGAAGAGTCTCCATCACCTCCAGCGCTTTGGGCTCGTCATCAATGATTTAAGATCCAACCCCCTCGCTCATTGCAGGAGCCTGGGGGTGTCTTATTGTTGTCTTCAAAATATGTGAATGATGTAAACTATTTGCAAAGTTATGTAACACATTCTTTTAGGCATAAAGCAACTTTGTATTCAAACATAGTTCACGTCATTTAAAAGAAATCATGGGAAATCTACTTTATGTAATCGCAGTAATCCTAGTAATCCTTTGGGCAATTGGATTTTTGGGATTTCAAGCAGGTGGAATAATTCACGCTTTGCTTGTTATTGCCCTTATCGCTGTAATATTCAGAATTATTAAGGGAAAAAGGATCATCAGCTAATTTACCCTTGCAATTAAAACTCATTATCATGAAAAAGATTGGATTTACCCTTCTGGTGGCCCTATGCTGCTCCTTGGTCGGCATAGCGCAGGACTACAACACAGGGATTGGGCTTCGGGGAGGCTTCTCAAATGGGATAACAATCAAGCATTTTGTTACAGAAAAATCAGCCTTTGAGGGAATCATAACGAGCCGATGGAAAGGACTTGAGCTAACAGGACTGTATGAAGTTCATAACCGGGCGTTTAACACCGAGCGGCTGAAATGGTATATCGGATTCGGCGCACACGTAGGCTTCTGGAACGGCGATAACACAAGAAAATATTGGGGAGACCCAGGAACTTCCTATGTGGTTGTCGGTATCGATGGTATCCTTGGCCTTGAGTACAGCTTTATGGAAGTACCAATAAACATTGGTATCGACTGGAAGCCTGCATTTAACTTCTTCGGGTACTCCGGCTTCTGGGCAGATGGCGGAGCAATATCAATTCGCTACATATTTTAAAACACCATTTTTCAGCAGATATGATTGGCCCGATCGCCAGCTGAGCAATCTAGCAATCGTTGTCCGTGCTATCAGAACCCAGCTGGGGAGACAATAGCCCGAGCAAGTGCGGAAGATCATCCAGAAC
>JAWOHI010000144.1:0-10187 GCA_046485255.1 Bacteroidales bacterium | reverse complement strand
TGGCATAGAAGCCGGAGGCCGGGGCGAGCATAACGGTCTGGTTCTCGTGCGAAAAATCGGTGAGCAGCCACTTTGCAAATGCGTGGGAATCATCGACCGGCAGCCGGACGGTGGTATAGAAGGCACCTTTCGGCATTGGGCACAGCACGCCCGGGATGGCGTTGAGCCCTTCAACCAGGTAGTTGCGCCGTGCGATGTATTCGGTGACCACCTCGTCGAAGTAGGAGGCCGGGGTGTCGAGTGCCGCTTCGGCGGCTATCTGACCCAGTCCGGGAGGGCTGAGCCTGGCCTGGGCGAACTTCAGGGCTGAGCACATCAGCTCCTGGTTTCGGGAGATGATGGCTCCAACACGGATTCCGCAGGCGCTAAAGCGCTTGGAGACCGAGTCGAAGAGGATGGCGTGGTTTTCAAGTCCCTCCAGGGAGAGCACCGAATGGTGTGTCGCGCCATCATAGCAGAACTCGCGGTAAACCTCATCCGAGTAAAGGTAAAGGTCGTGCTTGAGGACGATGGTGCGCAGTTTTTCCAGTTCTTCCATCGAGTAGAGGTATCCGGTGGGGTTGTTCGGGTTGCAGATCAGGATCCCTTTGGTTTTGGGGGTGATCAGTTGTTCGAACGCCTCGATCGGGGGGAGGGCGAAGCCGTCTTCGATCCGTGCGGTTACCGGTACCACTTTCAGTCCGGCAGCTACGGCGAAACCGTTGTAGTTGGCATAGAAGGGCTCGGGGACGATCAGCTCGTCACCCGGATCCATCGTAGCCATCAGGGTAAAAAGGATGGCTTCGGAGCCGCCCGTGGTGACAATGATCTGGGTGTAGTCCACGTTGATGCCGATCCCTTGGTAGAAGGTGGCCAGTTTGCGTCGGTAGGATTCATATCCGGCCGAATGGGAGTACTCCAGGACTTTTTTATCCAGGTTCCGGATGGCGTCGAGGGCTACCTGGGGCGTTCGGATGTCGGGCTGGCCAATATTTAGGAAAAAAACTTTTTTCCCATCCTTTTTGGCTGCCTCGGCAAAGGGGACCAGTTTGCGGATGGGGGATGGGGGCATTTCAACCCCCCGTTTACTCAGAATGGGCATAAGAATATTTTGGTTTTTATTTTATCCGGGTGGCGGATGTCTCCTTCTTCGACTCGGTATTTGCAGCACTCCCGGCACCTCTGGCTTCGGATTCGTAGAGCTCTTTCTTCTTCTGCTTGGCGGGCGGGAGCGCATTCCCGGTGTTGAGGCTTCCTGAAAGGCCTGCTGCCGCATCGAGTTCAGCCTGGCGGATCTCGTCATTCGTCAGGGTCTGGGTGCTTTTTCCGCCCGACTGGATGTCGGCGGGCTTGGCGTTGACTTTTCCCAGGACGCTGATGCGCACGGGGGAGTTATTGGCATTGGAGTATACGACGATGGTTTTGTTGAAGGTGCCAACCAGTTTCGTGTTGTAAACCACCTTGACGCTACCTTTCTTGCCGGGCTCGATCGGTTCCTTGGGCCAGGTGGGTACGGTGCAGCCGCAAGTGGCGGCTACATTGGTGATGACCAGCGGTTTGGTCCCTTCGTTGGTGAAGACAAAATCGACCGATCCGTCGGCCCCGTAAACGATGGATCCGAAATCGTGGCGGGTTTCACCGTCGACGGTCTTTTCGAAAACCATTTCATCCTTCTCCTTCTTGGTTTGTGCGAACAGGCCGCTGACGGCCACTGCAATCACCAGGCTGGTCAATAGTATCTTTTTCATAATCAAAATATTTAAACAAAATCAAAGTGCAAAATTACAACAAACACAAGAATAACGCCAGCTTTAAATGATTATTTTATCGGGGATTGTTGCTACTTTTACGGCAATTTTCGTCAGACAGGCGGTAAAGGATAAATTATTTTAAATGAGTGAATTGGATATTCCTGCCAAGTACGATCCCTCGAAAACGGAGGATAAGTGGTATGCCTACTGGATGGAGCAGAATTTCTTCCGTTCGGTTCCCGATGAGCGGGAACCTTACACGATCGTGATCCCGCCGCCCAATGTCACCGGTGTGCTGCATATGGGGCATATGCTGAACAACACCATCCAGGATATCCTGGTGAGGAGGGCCCGGATGAAGGGCAAGAACGCCTGCTGGCTGCCCGGAACCGACCACGCATCCATTGCCACGGAGGCGAGGGTGGTTGCGAAGCTTCGGGAGCAGGGGATCAGCAAGTCCGACCTGTCGAGGGAGGAGTTCCTGGAGCACGCCTGGGACTGGACCCGCAAGCACGGCGGGATCATCCTGGAGCAGCTAAAGAAACTGGGGGCGTCGTGCGACTGGGACCGGACCTGCTTCACGATGGACCCGATCCTGTCGGAGAGCGTGCTGGACGTTTTCATCGATCTGTACCGGAAAGGATACATTTACCGGGGCGTCAGGATGGTCAACTGGGATCCGCAGGCAAAAACCGCCATTTCTGACGAGGAGGTCAATCACCGCGAGGTCAATTCCAAGCTATATTATGTCAAGTACCCGATTGTCGGACGTGACGGTGACTATGTGACGGTTGCCACCACAAGGCCGGAGACCATCCTGGGAGATACTGCCGTGTGCGTCAACCCGGCGGATCCCCGCTATGGTCATTTGAAGGGGTGCCGGGTAGTGGTTCCTATGGTCAACCGGGAGGTGCCGGTCATTTTCGATGCTTATGTCGACACGGAGTTTGGCACTGGTGCTCTCAAGATCACTCCGGCGCACGACGAGAACGACTACCGGATTGGGCTTGACCACCGGCTGGAGATCATTGACATTTTCAATGACGACGGGACGTTGAGCGAGCAGGCCGGGCTTTTTGTAGGGGTTGATCGCTTCAAGGCGCGTAAACTGGCTGTTGAGTTGCTGGAAAAGGAGGGGGCCTTGGCCAAGGTGGAGGATTACCGCAACAAGGTGGGCTATTCGGAGCGGACCGACGCGGTGATCGAACCGAAGCTGTCGCGCCAGTGGTTCTTGAGAATGAAGGAGTTGGCCGAACCGGCCCTGGACAGCGTGATGAACGATGAGGTCAGGCTGATCCCTGCCAAGTTTAAGAATACTTACCGCCACTGGATGGAGAACATCAAGGACTGGTGCATTTCGCGCCAGCTATGGTGGGGCCACCGGATCCCGGCCTGGTATCTGCCCGACGGGCAGGTGGTGGTGGCCCGTGATGCCGGTGAGGCCCTGGCCGAAGCCCGAAAACTGACCGGCGATGAACAGCTGAAACTTGCTGATATCAAGCAGGATGAGGACGTTCTGGATACCTGGTTCTCCTCGTGGCTTTGGCCCATCTCGGTTTTTGACGGCATCAGGAACCCGAAGAATCCCGACATCAACTATTACTACCCGACCAACGATCTGATCACTGCTCCCGAGATCCTGTTTTTCTGGGTGGCCAGGATGATCATCGCCGGTTACGAGTACCGTGGCGAGAAACCTTTTCAGAACGTATACCTCACGGGCATCGTGAGGGATTCGCACCGTAGGAAGATGTCGAAGTCGCTCGGCAACTCGCCCGAGCCACTCGAGCTGATAGCCCAATACGGCGCCGACGGGGTCAGGGTTGGGATGCTGCTTTGCTCACCCGCTGGCAACGACTTGCTTTTCGATCATTCATTGACTGAGCAGGGGCGGAATTTCGGGAACAAGATTTGGAATGCGTTCAGGCTGATATCCGGATGGGAGGTGGACCAGGAACTCAGTCAGCCCGAAACGGCGCGCCTGGCAGCCCAATGGTTCAACGCGCGCCTGAACCGGGATATGGCCGTTCTCGAGGACCATTTCAACAAGTATCGGCTGTCGGATGCCCTGATGACGGTGTACAAGCTTTTCTGGGACGATTTCTCGTCGTGGTACCTCGAAATCATCAAACCCGGCTATGGCGATCCGGTCGATCCCGCCACCCTCGCTGATGTCAGCCGTTTCTTCGAAAAAATGATGCTGCTGTTGCATCCGTTTATGCCCTTTATCACCGAGGAGATCTGGCAACGGATCAACCCTCGCAAACCGGGCGACTCGATTATGGTAACTCCGCTTCCTGGCCCGGAACCGGTTGACGAAGAGTGGATTGCCCGATTCGAACAATTGATGGAGGTTGTCGTTTTCATTCGCTCCTCAAGGGCTGAAAAAAACATCTCTCCGAAAAAGAGCCTTCACCTGCAGGTGATCCCCCACCACAACGCATACGACCAGACCCTTGATCCCGTGCTGTCCAAGCTGGCCAATATCAGTGGAATTGCCATTGGAGGCGACAAGCCGGATGGCAGTGCCAGCCAGGTTATCCGTTCGGTGGAATATTTCCTGTCCTTTGACGAGCCGCTCGACGTGGTGGAAGAGATGGCCAGGATCAGGAAAGAGATGGAGTACACCCGGGGATTCCTCCAGACAGTGGAGAAAAAGCTCTCCAACGAGCGTTTTACGAGCCACGCCTCACCGGAGGTAGTCGACCTGGAGAGAAAGAAAAAGGCCGATGCGGAGGCCAAGTTGAAGGCCTTGACGGACAGCCTGGCCAGGATGGAACGCAGGAATGGAGAATAGCAGCGATAAAACCGACAGGCAAACTTATTCGATCAGATATGGAAAATCCTTTTTTGTACAGCGCCAATCCACTGGAACGCTATCTGGAGAAACCGGCTTCCGCATTTACCCGTAAGGACCTGGTCCGGTTCATTGCCGGGAACGAGATCCGGATGATGAATTTCCGTTATGTGGCGGAAGATGGCAAGCTGAAGGTGTTGAATTTCGTGCTGCACAGCCTGGAGTATGCCGAGGCTGTCCTGGCGAGCGGTGAGCGGGTGGATGGCAGCAGCCTTTTCTCTTACATTGAAGCGGGTTCGAGCGACCTGTACGTGGTGCCGCGCTACTCGACCGCTTTCCTGAACCCTTTCCAGGAGCAGCCAGCCCTGGATGTGCTATGTTCTTTCTATACCAGCAGCGGTAAGCCCCTGGAAACTGCTCCCGAACATATCCTGCGGAAAGCCAACCGGCTTTTCACGGAGCGGACCGGCTACCGGTTCAAGGCAATGGGCGAGCTGGAATACTATGTCCAGGGGACTAAAGAAGAGCTGTATGCGGCTGAGGATCAGAAGGGTTATCATTTAAGTACCCCTTTCAGCAATTATGAGCACATCCGGCTTGAGGCCCTGGAACTCATCGCGCGATGCGGGGGAAAAATCAAATACGGCCACAGCGAGGTGGGTAATTTCAGCACCGATGCGGAGAGTTTTGAACAGCACGAGATCGAGTTTCTGCCGGTTGACCCTGAAGAGGCTGTTGATCAGTTGGTTCTGGGTAAGTGGATACTGCGCGAGCTTGGTAACAAGTACCGTGTCAACATCAGCTTTGCCCCCAAGATCACGGTAGGCAAGGCAGGGTCGGGGCTCCACGTGCATATGTACCTCGAAAAGGATGGCAGGAATGTGATGGTGGAGAACGGTCGCCTGAGCGATGTGGCCCGGAGGCTGATAGCCGGGATGATGGAGCTGGCCGGACCGCTGACCGCCTTTGGAAACACCATCCCGACCTCTTATCTTAGGCTGGTTCCGCATCAGGAGGCTCCGACCAACATCTGCTGGGGCGACCGCAACCGGTCTGTCCTGGTGAGGGTTCCGCTCGGGTGGCTTGGGGGAGCCGATATGGCAAGGGATGCCAACCCGCAGGATGATACGCCCGCAGCCAAGGGAATGGGCAAGCAGACCGTTGAATTAAGAAGTCCGGACGGATCGGCCGACCTCTACCACCTGCTTGCCGGAATGCTTATTGCGGCACTGCGCGGATTGGAGATGCCCGATGGGCTGGAGCGGGCTGCAGCCTTATACGTGGATGTCAACATCTTTCGTCCCGAGAACCGGGCCAGGTTGGAGAGCCTGGAGAAGCTGCCCGATTCCTGCTCAGCATCCGCCGACCTGCTGGAGAAGCACCGCGAGGTCTTTGAGTGCGACGGGGTGTTCCCTCCAAGTACGATCGACAGCTTTATCCGCAAGCTGCGTTCGTATGACGACCGCGGCCTGAGTGAAAGGATTTTCGGAAAGACAGATGAGATCAGGAAGCTGGTTTACCGTTACCTTCATCATATGTAGGGATGAAAGGGGGATCCCTTTCAGGATTCCTCCAAGCGCTGCTGACCGGCTTTGCGAATACTGACGTTGATCTCAAATCCGATCAACAGGACCAGCGAATTCACGAAAAGCCAGAGCAGAAATCCGATAAGCGTCCCGATCGACCCGTAGAACTTGTTGTATTGGCCGAAATTGTTGATGTAGGCCGAAAATCCCACCGAAGTCAGGATGATTACCAGTGACGCGAAGGTGCTTCCAGCCGAGATAAAACGAAAAGAGTGCTTTTTGGCGGGGGCCAGATAATAGAGGAAGGAAATGCTGAAAAAGGTGAAGGTGAGGATGATCAGCCATTTGCCGTTTAGAAGCAGAGCGATCAGGAGCGGGTTGGTGAGGATCTCTTTTGACCGCAGCAAACCGATGATTGTACCCGAAAAGATGACCAGAATCACCGCGATGGCTATCAGGACGCAGAAAATCAGGACCAGGATGACGGCGATGAGTTGTCGGTTGACCCAGGACCGGTTTTCCATATTATGGTAGCTTGCATTGAAGGAGTTGATCAATGCAGCGATGCCGCTGGTGGCAAAGATGAGTGCCAGCAAGAAGCCGAAGGAGAGCAGATCATTCCTCTTTTTCAAGATAATCTCGATCACGGTATCCTGGATGGCCATAAACACATTCTCGGGCACCAGGTCGTGAATGATGTTAAAGAGGACCTGCTGAAAGTTGTCGATCGGGATGTAGGGGATCAGGGTGAAAAGCACGATGATAGCGGGAAAGACGGCGAGGAAGAAGTTGTAGGCCACTGCCGAAGCCCGGATGTTCAGGGCTCCGTTCTTGACGCCATTGAGGAAGAACGCGGTTACCTCGGTCAGTGTCAAGCCTTCAAAACCAGGCAGTTTAGCCCGGCCGATCCACTTGGTGGCGCGGGCGAGGGCTTTCCAAAGTATCTTTAACCGGCTCATTCTTTTATTATTCTGCTTTTAGGCTCATATCCAGACTCTTAACCTGGTGGGTCAAGGCTCCGACTGAAATATAATCGACACCTGTGAGCGCGTACTCCCGGATATTTTCCAGGTTGATGCCCCCGGATGATTCGGTTTCAACGCGGCGGTTGATGAAATCCACGGCCTCCCTGGTCAGCGCCGGAGTGAAATTGTCGAGCAGGATCCGATGAACCTGGCGGGTGTCGAGGATCTGCCTAACCTCCTCCAGGTTACGGGCTTCCACTTCGATCTTCAAGCTAAGATCTTTAGCTTTCAGGTAGTTAACCGTTCTATCAATGGCCTGAGCAATACCGCCGGCAAAGTCGACGTGATTGTCCTTGATCAGGATCATATCGTAAAGGCCCCACCGGTGGTTAAATCCGCCCCCAATCCTGACCGCCTCCTTTTCGAGGAAACGGAAATTGGGAGTGGTCTTGCGGGTATCCAGGATCCGGGCACCCGTGCCGGCTACGCGGGCGACGTATTCGGCCGTGCGGGTTGCGATGCCGCTCATCCTTTGCAGGATGTTGAGAACCAGCCTTTCTGTCTGCAGGATGCTTCTCTGGCTGCCGACAACCCTCAGGGGCTTGTCGCCGGGCTTGACCAGGCTGCCGTCGGGGATTGAAACGGCGACTGCCAATCCGGGGTCAAATTGCCGGAAAATGCTTTCAGCTACCCTCAATCCGGCCAGGACTCCTGGCTGCTTGATCAGCAACGCGGCCGATCCCGCAGCATCTGGGGGAATACAGGCGAGGGTGGTATGATCCCCTTCGCCGATATCCTCCCGCAGGGCCGCCTCAATAAATTCGTTTAATGAGAGAAATTCCATACGCCATATTTGAATCAAAAGTATAAAGAAAAAAATATTGGCGCGGAAATTGTAATTTAAAACTCGCTCTAATAACCTTTTATGCCGATGACCCAAAAACCGGAACCAGGGTTCCGTGACCTGTTGAAGGCCTTGCGCTTTTTGTGGGTTGCAGCGGCGATAATGGCTGCTGCCCTGGTGATTGAACCTGTTGCCCATAAAAAGAGCCTGGTCAGGGTGAGCCCTGAAAGAACTGAGCGCGACCTGCACCGGAAGATGAGGTTATTGGACGGACGAATGCTTGAAATCCGGCAACTGGTTGATGGTTCAGGCTGGCCGTCTGTATTGGCGGGTGATCCCGGCTTTATCGACCGGTTTGTGCGGGATGACGACGGATTGGCCTTTTTCCTGTTGCGGAGCGACTCCCTCCTGTTTTGGTCGGACAATTCCCAGGTGGTCAGCGCTGCCGACCTGCAGCGGATCCACTCCGGACAGGTCCATCATCTCCCCAACTCGTGGGTTTACGCAAAGGTGGAGGTTTTCGGCGACTACCGGCTGATCGGCTTTGTGTTCCTGAAAAAGTTCTTTCCGTACAGCAACCAGTTTGTGAGTAATGCTTTCCTGATTGGTAAAAACATTCCGTCCTCGTGGACAATCAGCCTGCCTCCCATACCCGGATCCATAAAGGTCAATGACCCGGCCGGCAAATACCTCTTCTCCATTGTCCAGGTCGAGCCGGTGGAGGCCAGGGGCATCTTGCACTGGATCGTGCTGAGCCTTTACGGGCTGGTGCTCCTCGCCCTGCTTCTGATGCTGAGAGACCTGTTGTTGCTTGGATACCGCGTGAAACCGGCCAATTGGTGGCTACTGGCCCTGCTCGGCGACCTGCTGCTTCTCCGCTTCATTCCAGGATATTTCAGGGTGCCTACCTGCCTGTTTGAACTCGACCTGTTCAGGCCTTATGAAAACGGTTTACTCTTCCTCGAATCGAGGGGGGATGTGCTCTTTACCGTTTTGCTGCTGCTGTTTTTCGGTTACTGGTTCTTCAAGTATTTCAGGCTATTTCCCGAATCGCTCGGACCGGGGAGCCAACAGCAGCCCAGGACGATCCAGAGCCTGGCCCTGATCGGGTGGCTGGCTGCCATCCTGATGTTTGTCTTTTCCGACTGGTTGGTCCAATTCGTTAATGAAAAGCGGGGTGGGCTGCTTGAGATCCATCGTGTTCTTTCGATCGATTTTGCAGGTGTGATGGACATCCTGGTTGCCGTTGCCATACAGGTGGCCTCCCTGCTAATCCTTTACACCGTGGCCGACCGGATCAGGGTTCGGCTAACCTTCAGGCAGGCCTTCACCGGATTCATCCTGGTGACCGCACTGGTTTTTGGGCTGGCCCGATCGGTTAATTATCCTATTGGGGATGATACCCTTGCTTTCCTGGTCCTTTTCGGCCTGGCTTTCTTGTCGTTCCGTTTTTTTTCGCCACAAAAACTGTCCCAGGCCTTCGCCATAGCCGCCCTCGTGCTGATGTCGGCCTACCAGGTGGTTCGGATTGACCAGGCGAACCGTGTGCAGAGTGCCGTCCTGCAGGAGCGGATCGTGGAGAAACTGTCGAATGAGAGGGACCCGATCGCGGAGATGCTGCTCAATCAGTATGACCCGGAGATCCGGAGCGACTCGGTTTTAAGGGCTATGGTGATCAATCCACGGATTCCACAGGTTGAGATCGCTTCCTATCTGAAATCGAGGTACTTTGGCCTTTATTGGAACCGATATGAGATCCAACCACTCATCTGTGACCAGGCCGGTGAGGTGCTGATCCAGCCCGACTTGATCCTGGTACCCTGTCTCGAGCATTTCATCAGTCAGGTGAAGGACCGTTTCGGCGTTCCCCTGGATGGAACGGAAGGATTTTATTTCCTGGATAATTTTGACGGGCTGATCGATTACCTGGGGCTTTTCAGGTTCTACGGAGCGGACAGCACCCAGGCGACCCACCTGATCATCAACATCGACTCGAGGCTGGTAACCCAGGAACTGGGCTATCCGGAGTTGCTCATAACCGGGCCCATCAGCAGGGACAGCCTGAAGAGCCTCTATTCGTACGCCAAATACCATCGTGGTTTTCTGCAATCCACCTCCGGCGACTACAACTATTCTTACAAGAGCGATAAATATCCGGGACGCACGGGAGAAAAGGTCCAGTTTCGTTCTGACGGATACGAGCATCTTGTTTATCAGATGGATGTGGATAATGAGATTGTCATCAGCCGGCCTGCATTTCGGGTGATCGATTACCTGATCGCCTTCTCCTACCTGTTTGTCTTCCTCTATCTGACCTGGCACCTT
>JAWOHI010000185.1:0-5643 GCA_046485255.1 Bacteroidales bacterium | reverse complement strand
TGCCGGCGGGACAGGTCATGGCGGATGTCGTCCTCGAGTTCGCGGTAGGCCGCCGGGTCGAGCGCCTCGAGGATCGTGCGGCGGTTGCTGAGGCGGATGCGCGAGGTCGCCGCCTCGCCGTAGCGTCCGGGCAGGCCCGGCAGGACCGCGGGCGTCAGCCCCACGTTGAGGTAGGTGGGCATGAAGCCCGGCAGGTAGTTGGGCATCGCCGAGCGCATGGCGACCAGCAGGGGGTTGACCGGGTCGCCCAGCGCGCGGCCGCTGAGCTGCTCGAGGTTGCGGATCGCATCGCGCAGGCAGACGTGGCGCTCGGCGAGCGGCAGCCCGTAGACCGCGGCCGTCAGGAAGTTGAAATCGGGCGTGGCGAAGCCGCGGCGCGACAGGGCGAGCAGCACCGCGCCCTTGCTGCTGATCTGCGCCTCGCTGTGCTCGCCCTCGGTCGTGTAGGGCACGACGCGGTCATTCTCGACGAGGTCGCCCTTGAAGAAGCGGGCTGCGATCCGGACGGACAGATCGGTCGTCAGGCGCTCGAGGATCTCGCGGTCCGTGTCGTCGCCGCGGCGCGCGCGATGGATGCGCGCGAGGTGAGCGCAGGCCGGCTCGGGATCGGTCCGGTCGAGGTAGCGGACGTCGTAATCGCGCACGAGGATCGAGTGGCGGCGGCCGTCGCCGGTCTCGTAGTCGACGTCGGGCGGCAGGTAGCCCGGCGCGCGCTCGTAACGGAAGCCCGTCACGCGGTGCTCGAGGTTGGCGTAGATCAGGCGGGCGCTCGTGTACTCGGAGCGCACGCTGAAGATGCGGGCGACGCGGTTGCCACATTCTCCAATCGATCTGCTAATTATTGTCATTTTATGATCCTGTTTACCACCGATTTTTCGAATATTCATCTATAAATGAGGTCTTTAATTTTGGACTTAAACCTGTCAGGTTTAAGTCCTGACAGGTCTACTTCCTGGGCTACTGGCTTAACGTAATCTCTTTTGTCAAACCCCCCGCCTTCACCGACCGGTACCCAATAACCAACCGCCCCTTCCCCGATACCAAAAACTGATACTCCACCTTGCCAAACCCCGGTATGTGGAAAAACTGAACCTCCGGACGATGCTCCTTGTAAGCCGCCTCGTGACGGTAAATGTCCGTCACCGGACCCCCCGCCAAAACTTTCAAACCCGATCCCGATAATACCAGCATATCCTGGGGATGCAACTTCAACCGAACCGATTGATACGTGATCGAGGAGATAGCCCGCTTGTTCACCAACCTGACCTTAACCCGGTAAAGATCTTTTCCAATCGGCTCTTTTTCAATGATCTCCATCTCGATCTCGGGCAGGTTGACGGCACTGAAAAAAATAGCCATCGCATTGCGGTGAACCATATCCATCATCATGAACGGCTGAGGCAGCCGACCCGTGAACTTCGTCCAACCACCAATCTCAATGTCCCCATAAACAGGATGCTTGTAAGGCTTCCAGTCAGAATACATCTCCCCGGCCGTCAAATGGTCACTAAACCGGATCCGCTCAGTCGACCGCTCCTCGGAAGGCGCCGGACGGGTGGTGTCGCTTCGGTAAGATTCTGTCCCAGACTGGAATAGTTCTCCTACCAGCGTGAAGGCACCTACCACATTATCCGTGAAATCACCAAAATCCCCCCACGTGGTGTACAAATCCTTCCAAGATACCAAATACCGATACCCCGGAATGATCTTCTCCGAATGCTGACCCAGATAATCGAACACCGCCAGATCGCGACGATCATACTCCTGCGCACTCTTGCTCGTCGGACCCCTTAATACCATCCCCCCACTGTTGTGAAAAGCCCACGCTACAATAATGTTCGGGCGCGCAACCAGATAGTCGGCCACCGCCCGCAGTCCCTTCCCCTCCAGCGGATAACTGCCCGCCCCGCCCTGTACATAAACCGGCTGCCAGTTGTAAGGGAAATTCCGGTTGGGATCGATATACCCCGGCTCATCTTCGTTTATGCGCCCATCTCCATCATTGTCAACACCTTCCGTCCCCAGCAAACGGTACTCCCCACGCTCACCCGGCTCAACCCTGACCATCAGCCGCGCATCCTTGGGATCACGCTTGTAATCACCCAAACTGTCGCGTTTGCGCATCTGCGTAATATGCCCGTCACCATCCAGATCCTCAGCCGGGTCCTCATCAACCAAACCGTCACGGTCATCATCCTTTGGAATCCTTAACCCCCGGCCGGAACTGGCACTGCTCGGACCGGCAAACCAATGGTACCGACCATCAACATTCACCGATGGAATACAATACACCACCGAACGGTCAACCATCTTCGTCACCGGCTCCAAACGACCGTAATTGGTCAGGATGTAGTTCAAAAAGTAAAGACACACCTCCGCAGCCTGGACTTCATTGCCGTGGATGTTCCCGTCTATGTAAATCGCCGGCTTGGCAGCCTCGGCTCCCGTGACAGGATTGTTCACCGTCATCGACCAGATCTCCCTCCCCTCGTCGCTGTGCCCCACCAATACCAGACCCGTCAACTTGGGATAGGCCTTGTTGAGCGCTCTAAGTGCTTCATTTACTTCATCATAAGTATAGTATCGATCGAATCGCAACGGCACCTCCACACTGGATTTCTGTGCCCCCAGATAGGGCGTGGCAGTGGCAAGCAGAATCAGGACCGCCCATATTTTTGCTGCTTTCATCGCTTACTTCCCTCCCGTTTGAATGGTTCTCGTATCGCCGAAGGCATTCTTCACCTCAATTCCTATAACCAGATCCACCGGCTTGTCGGACCGGATCAGCCAGGTGAACTTCTTCTGCTCACCGGCATTCAGGTGGTCCAGAACGGTTCGCGCACGGCCCGAAATGAACTCTATCCCCTTCCCCTTCAATGTGATGATCGCCGGAGCCGGGGCCTTGTTCCGCTGGCCCATTGCCGTTGGAAAGGGTAGCTTCCGTTCGTTCCTGACCCAAATGGTCACCCGGTGGATCCCGCCGCCCTGCGGCTCACTCCTGGCCTCCGTGACCTTCAGCCCGGGAATCTCCTCCACCAACTGATAAATCCAGGGTACCTGAACCGTCAGCAGGGTGTCGATCCGCTCCGCCGGCGGCGCCAGGTCCGCAAATGGCACCACCCCGCCAATCTCCACCATACCCAGCTGGGAGTGCCTGAACTCCGTCCAGGGAACAAAACCCTTGCCCTTCAAAACGTTATCATTATAAGCCATAAAGGCCTCCTCCAACGGATCCCCTA
Organism: Bacteroidales bacterium; assembly: GCA_046485255.1. GTDB lineage: Bacteria > Bacteroidota > Bacteroidia > Bacteroidales > UBA12481 > UBA12481. Next base: position 2,404 of record JAWOHI010000185.1, on the reverse strand, counting down.
CTCTTTCCTCTTTATTCTTTACTCCCTTTTCCTGATTCGTGGTGTCCTTCACCGACGGCACCCTCCAGAGATCCATACTGAAGGAGGGGAGTCCCAGGTGGTAATAAGCCCACAACTCGAACGATCCGTCCTTGTCGCGGGCCGGCTCCAGGCGCTCCTGGGTTAACCCCTTCTCTTTCAGGTGTTTTTTAAACTGGTCAGAAAAAGCCTGGTAAAACTTCAGATCGGCTTCGAGCGGGTTCACCACGGCTCCCATATCAAGCATTCCGGCCACCATCGCATCATCGACGGTTGTTCCGGGAGGGACGATCGTCTTGAGCATCTCCTTGACCTCCTCGAGGGAATAGCTCTTCTCCGGGTCGGCATTGAGCATTCTGGCATAACGCTGCGGCAGCCGGATGGAAGTCAGGCTCATTGTTGTCTTTCGGCCGCCCCTCGGTGGCGTAAGGCAGAAATTGGTCGAGCCATAGGTCATTGTCAAGGCGATCTCCGGATGAGCGGTAATAAAAGCCATCAGGGCGTGAACCTCCGGCTCCGAGCCGGGCCATAAGCCGGCCCCGGCCTGGTTATGGGGATAAAGATGCGGAAAGGTGATCCCAAGATTGGTACCCCCCGGGCCATCCTCATTATACTGCCCATCCCCATCATTGTCAATACCTTCAGTATAAACCTTATACACCCCCCGCTCGCCCTTCGACGGGTCGGCCCGCTTCATCAGCCTGGGGTCCTTTGGGTCCACCATCATCATTCCGTCAGGGTCCTTAACCCTCATCACCGTGATCAAGCCGTCGCCGTTCAGGTCCTCCGGCCCATCCTCATCGGTTTGGTCGTCCATATCGTCATTGTAAGGCCGAAGATTGCGGCTCTCCACCTGGTGCGGCTTGCGGAAGAAACGCCAGGCAGCGTCGGCATTGCCGCAGGCCAGGATGTACCACGTGACCGTCTGGTAACGCACGGGGTTGGCCAGCAGGTCGTTGATCAGGAAAAGGGCCGCCTCCCCGGCCAGCGGCGCGGTACCCTCGAGGTTGGCCACCACCAGGATGGCCGGCCTGGTTTTCTCCACACTGCCCACCTCACTCCCAACCTCTAAAAGGAGGTAATCGTCCCCTGAAAACCCCTTGGCCAGGGAGTGCAGGCGGGTGACGGCCGGATGGGCCTCCCCAACCGCCCGGAGCAGGGCGGCCGATTCATCCGGATTGTGGTAACGGTCTGTGCCATAGGTCAAAGGCTGGGCAGTGACAATCAAGGTGGATAGCAGGCTCAGTGAGACCAGGAGGATCCCCCTGAGCAGCCGAAGATCGAACTTGTTCATCCTCTTTTATGTTTTAGAGCCAAAAGGCGGTCGCCAATTTACACATTATCACGGCTCATAAAAAACCCGGCCGGAATTCCCGACCGGGCTGTTAACCAAAGAATTTTGCTACTCCTCCTCCTCTCCTTCCGTCTCATCATCGTGGTAGCCGGTGACCATCGCCTTGTAGTGATCGGTGGGTTTCTTGCCCATCGTGGCGAAATAGAGGTGGATCAGCAGGAAAACCGTCACCACGAACCCGCCGATCAGGTGAACCAGGTCGGTGGCGGCAAATCCGTTGATGCCCATCCAGTCTTCAACGATCACCTGAGGAAAAAGAAGGGCCCAGCCGGTGATGAACAGCAGCGGGACAAAAAAGTACATCACGGCCAGATAAGTGACCTGCTGCAAGGGATTGAATTTCCTCGCACTGCCGATCGGGTAGGGAGGCTCCTGCTTCTTGAAGACCCCAAAGGCATAATAATACATCTGCTTCCATAGCCGTACTCTTAATCCCCTGATCTTGAGCAGGTAGTTGCGTCCGTTACCCGTGAACAGGTTGCCCAAAACAAAGAATACGTAATTGATTGTCAGCAGGATACCTGAAACATTATGCATATTGACCGCTATGTCAAACCGGATGCTGGGCGCATTGGGACTGGCATAATGCATACTGAGGCCGGAGATGATCAGGATCAGGCAGAGGATGGCGTTGGCCAGGTGCCAGAGCCTGATCCATATCGGATAGAGATAAACTTTGCCGCTCATTTTATTTCTTGAAAATACGGATTAACGAATGGATGGTGATTCCGCCGACCACCAATGCGAGAAGGATCAGGCTGAGAAGTTTGAGAAGAGGACTGGAGTTGACGCCCACGGCAAACTGGCGGTTGGAGAAGAGGGAGGCGAAAAAGCCTTTCTCCTCCACCTCTTGTTCGAGCTGATACTTGTAGAGGGTATGCTTGAGCCTGGAATTGGACGAATGGCACTCGGCGCAATTCCGGATGGCCTCCTCTTTCGGGCGGATATTGTGTGCCACCAGCATATCCTCACGGATCTCGGTATGGCACTCAATGCACCGGACGCTCTTGAAATGGACCAGCTGGTTGGGGA
>JAWOHI010000397.1:0-11665 GCA_046485255.1 Bacteroidales bacterium | reverse complement strand
ATCAATACTGTCATCCCGGCGAAAGCCGGGATCCCTAACATCATTGAGGAAAAAAAACATGAAAATCAATAACTTATCAATAGCCCTCATTATCCTGTCCCTGGCCATGCCTTCTTTCGGCCAATCCCCCCCTACGGCCCGGGAGGTGATGGCGCGCTCGCGGGAACAGGCAAAATTATCTGGTCTGGAATCCAAAACCACTCTGGAGATCTATGACGGGAAGGGGAACAAGCGGGTGCGGGAGACCACGATGGCATCGAGGGTTTTTCCGGATGGCACCGAAAAGCGGGTGATCGTCTTTCTGACGCCTGCCGACGTGAAGGGCACGGGGATACTCATTTTTGACTATACCGACAAGCCGGATGATATGTGGATCTATATGCCGGCATTGCGCAAATCCCGCAAGATCGTATCCACGGAGAAAGGCAAGAGTTTTATGGGATCCGAGTTCTCCAACTCCGACCTTTCGGTGGGGGCCCTTGACGATTTTGCCTATCAATTGGATGGGAGTGAGGTGATGGACGGAACCGATTGCTGGAAAATCCGGATGACTCCGGCCAATGCGGCCATTGCGGCCGAGGAGGGAGGATCCGGAAGGATCACCTGGATTGCAAAAAAAGACTATATGCCGAGGCGCACCGAATTCCTCGACAAGGAGGGGAAGGTCTGGAAAGAGCTGATTTATGGCGGCATCAAGTTGCTGGACCAGAAAGGCGGCAAGTACTTCGTGACCCATATGGAAGCCCGCAACCTGAAGACGGGGCGTTACAGCATAATGAATATGGACCAGGTGGCCTTCAATCCTTCCGTCAGGGAGGATTACCTGACGCTCTCCTTCCTGGAAAACCAATAAGGCGGTAATGGACAAGAGCATCGATAAAAAATTCTGCTTCCTGGTCACCGGTGGAGCCGGATCGGTTGGACTGGAGGTGCTTCAGGAGCTGCACCACCGGGGAGGGGATTACGAGGTGCGGGTGATCGATCGTAACATCCCGGAGGTGCTCAAGAAGTTGGCTCCGTTTCGCAAGGAGTTCAGGATATTCCCAGGCAACATTGACAACCGCAATTTGCTGGATGAGTGCACCTCCGGAGTGAACGCGGTGATCCACCTGGCTGCGGTGATTCCTCCCCTCGCCGACCAGCAGCCGGAGCTGGCGCGGAAGGTCAATGTCGAGGGAACCCGGAAGTTGATCCGTTCGGTTGAGCAAAATGCCCCCGGTGCGCTATTCCTGCACGCTTCATCCATTTCCATTTATGGCGACCGGGTAAAGGATCCGTGGATCCGTGTGGACGACCCGCTATTACCAAGCCCCGGCGACGAGTATGCCATCACCAAGATCTCAGCCGAAAAGGCGGTCAGGGAGTCACAGCTCGACTGGTCGGTCTTTCGGTTGACTGCGATTTTGGGACCACAGACCCGGATGACTCCGCTGTTCTTCCATATGCCACTGGATACCAGCCTTGAAATAGCCACCGCCCGTGACACGGGATTTGCGTTCGTTGAGGCTGCCGGGTACAGGGACCAGCTCGCCGGAAGGACCTTCAACCTGTCGGGTGGCGACCGCTGCCGCACCTCCTACCGGGAGTTTCTGCAGCGGGTGTTCACCATAATGGGCTTGAAGCGGTTCGATTTGCCTCCGAAGGCTTTTGCTGAGCACAATTTTCACTGCGGGTACTACGCCGACGCGGAGGACCTCAATGATATCCTTCATTTTCAAAGAGATACCTTGGAAGACTATTACCGGCTGCTCGAGTCCAGGCAGAGCGGCATCGTCCGGTACCTGTCGTCCCGGTTGCACAGGCTGATCAAGAAAAGCCTGGTCAGGCGCTCCGATCCCTGGGAAGCCCTCCGTAAAGGCTGGCAGACCGAAATCGAAAGATATTATCTTTAAAGAATGAAAAAGATATTACCACTCCTGCTGCCAGGCATTCTGGCAGCCGGCTGTGACCGTCAGCCGGAGAAGCCCAACATCATTCTCTTCCTGGTGGACGATATGGGCTGGCAGGACACCTCGGTTCCCTTCTGGGAGGATACGACGGATTTTAACCGGCTCTACCGCACCCCCAATATGGAACGGATGGCCAGGGAGGGCGTCAAGTTCACGCAGGCCTACGCCTCCTCGGTTTCCTCGCCATCCAGGATCAGTCTGATGACCGGAATGAATGCTGCGAAGCACGGGGTCACCAATTGGACTCTATATCCGGATGGCAGGCAGGAGGGCAAGCATCCCGGCCTTGACCTTCCACCGTGGAATTATGCCGGACTGAGTCCCGACCCGGCCACTCCACACGCGGCCATTGCCACTCCGTTGCCCCAGATACTCAAGGATAACGGCTATTTCACCATCCACTGCGGCAAGGCGCACCTTGGAGCGATTGGAACGCCGGGTGCCGATCCCCTCAACCTGGGGTTCGACGTGAACATCGCGGGGCACGCCGCCGGTGCGCCACAGAGTTACCAGGGGACGAAGAACTTTGGCAACGACGAGAACGGCCAGCCGGTCAATGTGTGGTCAGTCCCGGGATTGGAAAAATACCACGGACAGGAGGTGAACCTGACCGACGCCCTCACCCGGGAAGCGATCCTGGCGATGGATAAAGCCCGCAGAGCCGGCAAACCCTTCTTCCTGAACATGTGGCACTACACCATTCATGCCCCACTTGAGAGGGATCACCGGTTTGCCGCCCATTACGAGGGAACCGGATTGCCGGAGCAAGAGGTTCGCTATGCCTCGATGATCGAGGGTATGGACCGGAGCCTCGGCGACCTGATGGATTATCTGACAGCTAACAAACTGGAAAAGAAGACCATTATCCTGTTTATGTCCGATAACGGGGGATTGAGTGTCTCAGCACGGGGCGGGGAGCCCAATACCCACAACCGGCCTCTGGCCAGTGGCAAAGGCTCCGCCTACGAAGGTGGAATCCGCGTGCCGATGCTGGTCAAATGGCCCGGTGTCTCCATCCCGGGAACCACGAGCCGCCAATATGTGATCATTGAAGACTTTTTCCCGACGATACTGGATATGGCAGGCCTCGAACATCCGGAGACCATCCAGGAAATCGATGGTCTCAGTTTTGCTCCGATGATCGCCTCTCCTTCAACGATACCCTACCCGGAACGGCCCCTGATCTGGCACTACCCCAACTGGTGGGGGCCAACCGGTCCGGGGATCGGCACCTATAGCGCTATCCGCCAGGGCGACTGGAAGCTGATCTATTTTTATTGGGAGCAGCGTTACGAATTGTATAACCTGAAGGAGGACATAGGGGAAACGAATGATTTATCTGACGAAAATTTGGAGCTAGTCCGTAAATTGTCCATAACTTTAGAGTTGGCAATTGCTTTAGAGTTGACAACTCTCTAAAGAGTTGTCAACTCTAAGCTACTACGATGATGAAAACCAATACGTTACTCCGCCGCCGAAACATCCTCCGAACCATTTTCGGACTGTTCACGCTCACCGGCATCCTGTTTGCCTTTCAGGCCTGTTACGGCCCTCCCCAGGATTTTGGAATGGATTTCCTGTTAACCGGCAAGGTCATTTCGGGTGAAACCAAGGCGGGCATTCCCCACATTCGGGTCGGGATTGTCGGTCACGGTGGTTATCAGTTTACCGAAACCGACGGCACCTTTAGCTTTTACACCGAGCGGACGGACGAGCTCCGTGTTACATTCACCGATATGGACGGCGAATTGAACGGAAGCTACCAACCCCTCGACACGCTGGTGACCTGCCCGGTCGACCGCGATTTTGTTGACCTCACGGTCGAGCTTAAATAATCCAGGGTTGGCCACAAGTCTGTCAATTAAACAGCGGTTTCTTCTTGAGGTATTCCGCCGCTTCCGGCATAATGAAGCCCGGCTCCATCCGCTCCTGTACCTGTTCTGGGAGTGTACGCTCCGTTGTAATCTCTCCTGCCTGCATTGCGGGTCCGACTGTCTGACGGATGCGTCGGTGAGCGATATGCCGGCAGTGGATTTTCTCCGGTCTACCGCGGAGATCGCCCGCGTTCACCCTCCGGGTGATATCACCGTGGTGCTGACCGGTGGCGAACCACTCCTTCGCAAGGATCTGGAATCAATAGGGTTGAGCCTTCGCAAACAAGGTTTTCGTTGGGGACTGGTAACCAACGGGTTTCAACTTTCTGAAGGCCGCTTAAAAAGCCTCCTGAGTGCCGGACTCGGTGCCATTACCGTTAGCCTGGATGGGCTGGAGCCGGAGCATAACTGGCTGCGTAACCATCCCGACAGCCATCGGAGGGCCCTGGAATCGATCCGCCTGGTGGCGCGCGAACGGCGCCTGAACGCGGATGTGGTGACCTGTGTCAATCAGCGTAACATAGAAACACTCAAGGACATACAAACGCAACTGGCGGAGACGGGGCTCCGCGCCTGGAGGCTGTTCACCATCAGTCCGATCGGCCGGGCTGCCGGGGAGCCCGATTTGCAGATCAATCACGAACAATTCATCCGGCTGATGGAATTCATCGCCGAAAACCGGCGAAACCAGGATCTCCCCCGCGCATCCTTCAGTTGCGAATCCTACATCGGCCCCTATGAAGGCCGGTCGCGCGAGGGCTTCTTCTTCTGCCGGGCCGGCATCCATATCGGCTCCATCCTGGCCGACGGGGGCATTTCCGCCTGCCCCAACATCGATCGGAGCCTGGTTCAGGGCAATATCTACCAGGATGATTTCAATGCCGTCTGGGAGGAGCGGTTCCAGCCGTTCCGCGACCGGTCGTGGACCAGGAGAGGTCCCTGTGACGGATGTAAAAGCTATCCGTATTGCGAGGGCAGCGGCCTGCACGAGTGGGACTTCAAAGCCGCGCGGCTGCGGAGATGCCTGTTGATCGGATCCGGCTCCCCGGAGAATAATGGAGAGGATAATTGAGTACCTTTCGCTCACAAACCAGACAAATCATTTTCATGAAAAGATTTCCGACAATCCATTCCTTCATTTTAATCCTGCTAATCTGTGGAACCGGGCTTCGTCCCGCCTGCAGCCAGGATATTTCCCCCGAATCCATCTGTGGTCACTGGCTGGGGGCCCTGGAAGTCAACACGATGCGTATCCGACTGATTTTCAACATCTCCCTGAAGGATGGCCAGTTGGCGGCCACGATGGACAGTCCCGACCAGGGAGCGAAGGGAGTTCCAATGACCGGAATCACCTTTGAAGACCCGAAGCTCGTGATTGAGGCGCGCAATATGATGGGCAAATATTCCGGCGAGGTGGTCTCCGACACCCTGATTAAAGGCAGCTGGTCGCAGGCTGGGAGGGACTTTCCTCTCGACCTGATCCGGCAGGCTGACGAATTTGTTTTGAACCGCCCGCAGGAACCCAGGCCACCCTTCCCCTATCTGCAGGAGGAGATCATTGCCGAAGATGCGGTTTCGGGTGCCCGCCTTGCTGGAACCCTGACGATCCCCGAGGGCCCCGGACCCTTCCCGGCCGTGGTACTGATCAGCGGATCGGGCCAGCAGAACCGCAACGAAGAGCTGCTGGGCCACAAGCCCTTCCTGGTCCTGGCCGACTACCTGACCCGGCAGGGTATCGCCGTGATTCGCTATGACGACCGGGGCGTGGGGGGATCCACGGGTGATCTGGCGGCGATGACCACCGAAACCAATGCCGATGATGCCCTGGCGGTGCTGAGGAAGATCCGGAGCCATCCGAAGATCGATCCCAACCGGACCGGCCTGCTCGGTCACAGCGAAGGTGGCCTGATAGCCCCCATGCTGGCCTCCAAAACCGATGAGGTGGCCTTCATCATCCTGTTGGGCGGCCCCGGGGTACCGGGATACCAGGTCCTGATCGACCAGGCCCGGCTGATCCTGCTGTTGGGCGGTATGGAGGAAAGCGAAGTGGAGCGCACGCTCGAAACCAATCTAAAGATCTATGAGGTGCTGGTCGATGAAACGGACAACCAGAAAGCATACGAAAAAATCAAAGCCGTCATCGATCGGTATCTGACTGAGCAGAACCTTGAAGACGAAAAGAAGGAGAAGCTAATGAATGAGGTTCTGGCCGGCCTGCCTGCCAGTGCCTACAACTGGCTCCGCTATTTCATCATCACCGATCCGGCCGACTTCCTGGTGAGGGTCAAGGTCCCCGTGCTGGCCATTTTCGGGGAGAAAGACCTGCAGGTATCGCCGGAACTCAACGCCGGTCCGATGGAGGAGGCCCTGAAAAAGGCAGGCAACCAGCACTATACGATCAAGGTCATGCCCGGACTTAACCATCTGATGCAAACCTGCACCACCGGACTGCCTGCCGAGTACGGCGAAATCGAAGAGACGATGTCGCCGGTGGTGCTGAAAATGATCGCGGAATGGGTATTGGGGATTGGGTATTAGGTTTCAGGTTTCAGGTTTCAGGTTTCAGGTTTCAGGTTTCAGGTTTCAGACGCATTGGCTGTCATCCCGATGGAAATCGGGATCCCTGGCCACAGAGCAATGGGAAGGTCCCTCAGGTTTTTGCGGAGGGGCAACATTAAATCATTAATTATGTTTAAACGTTTGATTTTCTTAGGTTTATTCGGCCTGTTAGTGGCTGGAAACCTTTCAGCACAGTGGAAGCTGATCAATCCGCTGCCCACGAATAATAATCTCACCGGGATGCTCTTCGTGGATTTGAAGCAGGGCTTGGCAGTGGGTTTGAATGGCACTATCCTTAAAACGGTTGACGGCGGGGATAATTGGAAGGTCGTCCCTACGAGTTCTCGTACGAATCTCAACGGGATCGCCTCACCCGATTCGTCCACCTTGTTCATTTGTGGCAACAACGGGCTGATTATCAAGACAGATATCGGATTTTACCAGGTTGATACCATTGAATCGGGCCGATACGGGAATCTTAATGACATTGTCTTTCTGGATGATCAAACCGGGTTTTGCATCGGAAACGGCGGGGTGATCCTAAAAACCACCGATGGTGGCCAGCACTGGTTACCCACTTATGCTCCCTATACCAGCAACCTGAGCGGTTTATCCTTCCCGGAAGATTCCGTGGGGTATATGGTTGGGCAATTCTATGTGCCGTTTAGCGCCTATTCTTGCGCCTTATACAAGACCAGGAACCAGGGCGGTTCGTGGGAACTGGTTGATACGCTCAAATTGGATGATACCAAAACGGTCTGCTTTACGGATTCCCTCACCGGATTCTTGACCAGTTACGATATCTACAAAACCGCTGATGGAGGGAAAAGCTGGACCAACACGACAGAATTGTGGCATTATGTCACTGGTCTTGTTTTCCAAGATCCACTGAATGGACTGGCTGCGATGTATGATGGCCCCCTATACCGGACAAGTGACGGAGGCAACTCCTGGGTCAGGATAGCCAAAACGGGTCCTTCCAGCCGCATCCTGGCCATTAATACGGATACGCTGTTCACCTTCGGCATTGGCGGCGATATCCGTTACAGCCGGGATGGCGGCACTCAATGGACCCTGACCGGTGAGGGCAAAAGGCAAAAACTTGAATTGATTGAGTTTCCCGACACCAATAATGGCTACATCCTGGGCGACAGCGTTTTATACCGATCTACCGATGCCGGGATCACCTGGAGCATGGACACCCTTACCATCGGGAACATCTGGCACGCCGCCATCGCCAATGCCAATCGGGCCCTGGCGATCACCTCCAGCGGCTCGTGGGTAACCCAAGACGGATTTCATTCCTGGCACCGTGTAGGGCCAAGCCTGCCCAAGTCGGTCACCAGTAGTGCCTTCGCCGATGATCGAATCGCTTACATAACCGGTGTGGAGTACGGCCATTTCTTCGCCTATTCGGTCATCCTGAGATCGGAGGATGGCGGGGAAACCTGGAAAAACTCATCCATACCGGATGATCCGATCATCGGAAAAATGTACTTTTTGTCCAATGGAACCGGGTTTGCCATGGGTTTCTCGGGTGGCCTTTACAAAACCTCCAACAAAGGCGATTCCTGGGAAAAGATCACCAAAACGGCCGAACGGTTCACCTATCGCCAGATGCATTTTCCCACCCGGTCCACGGGCTATGTATGTGGTGTCCATACCGATTTGATGTCCAGAGTATATAAAGAGATCTGCAAGAGCGAGGATGGAGGGGATTCCTGGACCTCCATCTACCTCGACGAAATTCCTTACGACGGCGAATTTACCGGAGTCTATTTTTCAGATAACTCGAACGGTTTTGTCACGGTCAATAACGGTCGCATCCTGAAAACCACAGACGGAGGGAACACCTGGGCGGAGGATTTCTCTTCCAACGCGCTCTATGGGATTGGCGGAACGGGTGACTATGCCTGGGCGATCGGCGGTTACGGCACGATTCTCACAAACCGTTTTAACTCAATGATTTCCAACGGATTGCCAAACCCCGAACTTATTGAGCAGATGTATCCCATCATCGCCCTATCCCCGAACCCTTTTACCGACCGGATTGACATTACCATTGGAATGGAGCAGAATGGACCGGTCACCATTTCCGTCACCGATTTTTCCGGGCGCCGGTTGGGGTATTATACCGGCCATCTGCCGGCCGGGGAGTCCATCTGGACCCTCAACGGAAATCACCTGGCGGCTGGGCTGTACCTGCTGTCCGTCACCGCCGGAAACCAAACCGGCACCGCCAGGGTCCTGAAAGTCAATAACTGACCTCGATCGCCACGACCGACTTGGACGGCAGCGTGACTTGCAGGGTTGAATTTCCCGTTTTCCTGACGTTTTTCAGGTCAGTGGGCCGGACCGTTTCCGGCTGATTGAACGAGTTAAACGAGTTGTACTCCGGGGCGGTAAGGACGGTTGCCGAGTTGACTTTGTCAAACTTCCGGCCAACCAGCTCGACCGCCAGGATGATCTCCTTGTCGGGGTTCAGGTTGGACACGGTAATGTGGACATTCCCCTCCTGGTCTTCGGAAACGGAGCTGCTCAGTGCCGGGATTTTCCGGCCGTCCATCTCATAATCCTCACTGATCAGGCGGCTCCGCAGCAGGTGGGCATCCTGGTGGACGCTGTACATCTTGAACACGTGATAGGTGGGGGTCAGGACCATCTTGTCCCCTTCCGTCAGGATTACGGCCTGCAACACATTGATTGTCTGGGCAATATTCGCCATCCTGACCCGGTCGGCGTGATTATTGAAGATATCCAGGGTGAGTGAGGCGATGAGGGCATCCCGCATCGAGTTCTGCTGGAACAGGAATCCGGGTTCGGTACCGGGCTCGACATCGGTCCAGATGCCCCACTCGTCCACCATCAGTCCAACCCGCTTGCCGGGATCGTGCTTGTCCATAATGTCGCTGTGCTTTTTTACCAGCTCACTCATTCTCAACGCTTTCTCGATACCTGAGAAATAGAATTTCTTTTCAAAGCCGGTGGCGGGGCTCTTATCTCCCCAGCCCGGTCCGGCGATCGTGTAATAGTGTAACGACAGGCCGTTCATCGATCCGGGGCGCTGTTTCATCACCACGTCGGTCCAGTTGTAGTCGGCCCCGTTGGCTCCGCATCCAATCTGGTATAGTTTCCAGCGACCGTAGATGCCCGCCATTTCGGAATAGTTTCGCAGGAGGTTGACATAATAGTCGGGTGTCATTGCTCCACCGCAGCCCCAGCTCTCGTTGCCGATTCCGAAGAATTTGACGTTCCACGGCTCTTCGCGGCCGTTCTTCCTGCGGAGGTTGGCCATCGGCACATCCTTGTCGGAGTTCATATATTCGATCCAGTCGGTCATCTCCTTAACCGTTCCGCTTCCCACGTTGGCCGACACGTAAGGCTCACAGTCAAGTAGTTCGCAAAGGTTGAGGAATTCGTGGGTGCCAAATGAGTTATCCTCCACCACCCCGCCCCAGTGGTAGTTCATCATCTTTGGCCGCTGCGTTACAGGCCCGATACCGTCCATCCAGTGGTAGGTATCGGCAAAGCAGCCGCCAGGCCAGCGGAGCACCGGGATCTTCATCTCCCGCAGGGCCTCCACGATATCCTTCCGGTAGCCGTTGATGTTGGGGATGGAAGATTCCTTGCCAACCCAGATGCCGTCATAGATGCACCGGCCCAGGTGCTCGGCGAAGTGGCCGTAGATATTCTTGTTGATTACCACATCCTTATGGACGACGTCAATAATGAGTTTGTTCGATTCCTGCGCCCGGATACCGCCTGTCAGTAAGAGGGCAGCGATCAAAAAGTAAAAGCGTTTCATTGCAGGGAGGTATTAGTGTATTTTTTACAATTATCAAATGTAGGAAATAAGTTGAACCGGACAAGGGGCTAGGATTGCCTGCATAACGGTTTAATCATCAACCCGGTTCCTCGTGTAGTGAGGCAGGCTGACCAGCAGAAAAAAGAGCAATCCGGCCAGGGCCACCAGGGCAGAGACCCGGAAGGTGCGGTCGAGGCCAATCTGATCGGCGAAGGCGCCGGTCAGGAAGGCCCCCAGCCCGATGCCCAGGTCGAGGCCGGTGAGAAAGGTGGCATTGGCGGTTCCGCGCCGGTCGCGGTGAACCACGTTATTGGCCATCGTCTGGAAGGTGGGAAACACCACGCCGAAACCCGCGCCGATCAAGAAGCCCGACAAGAGGAATCCCCCGGCGATGGGAGCCTCCCCGAGCAGCATCAGTCCGGCCGCAATGGACAGGATGCCGGCGAGGGATATCAGGGTGGGGCCGTAGCGGTCGAACAGCTGCCCCGACACGAGCCTGGTGAGGGCGGTGGCTACGGCGATGCTGCTGAAGAACCATCCGGTGAGCGATTCCATCCCGTTCTCCCGGGCGTAGAGGGTGCTGAATGTCAGGACTCCTCCGTAGGTCGCCGTCATAATCAGGATGTTAAGTGAAACCGGCACCGACCGGGCGGCGATCAGGTATTTCCAGTTGAAGCCGCCCCAGTCGGGGCGCTTAAAGGGAGGATACCTCACCAGCAGGGCGATCAGAGCCCCAAGAGCGGCAATCCCGGTAGCGGTCAGAAACAGCGCATTAAACCGCCCCTGCCCCATCACCTCGAGGCCGATCAGGGGGCCGGCCGACATAGCGACGGTAAAGGCCAGGCCGAAATAGCTGATCCCCCGTCCCCTCCTTGAAAGTGGTACGAAATCAACCACCAGGGTAAACCCGGCGGTGGTGGACACGCCCCAGTTGATGCCGTGGAGGAAGCGAAGGAGGAGGATCGGCACCAAGGCCGTGGCCATCGGGTAGAGGGCGAAAAGGAGTGCAAAAACCGCTATCGAAATAAGGTAAAAGGCCTTGCGGCCCCACAAGTCGAGCGCGTATCCCGTGAAGGGCCTCACCAGCAGGGCTGCCAGGGTGTAGGTGGCCACGATGAGCCCCACCTCCCTTTTTCCGGCACCCAGAACCTCCTGTAGAAAAACCGGGAGGGTGGGCATCAGGATGTAGAAAGCGGTGGAAACGAGAAATATCGATGCAGTCAGGTAAATAAAATCGGGGGTCCAGATCAGTTCGGAACCAGCAGGCTTCTTCATTTCGGGATCAGGCTTTGTCAATGCGAATTTGCACCATTTCCGGATAATCTGTCACGGAAAACCGTATTTTTGATCAAATATACCAACTGATATGAAGCGAATAGCAATCCCGGCCCTGGCCCTCATCCTCCTCTTGGGCGGATGCAAGGAGGCACCGCAGGTGAATTACCTGAACGAGACCACGGAAGAGCGGGAGAACCGAA
>JAWOHI010000206.1:0-18643 GCA_046485255.1 Bacteroidales bacterium | reverse complement strand
CTGTCCGACCACGGCCAGACGCAAGGCGCACCCTTCGATGACCGCTACGGCATCAGCCTCGAGCAGCTCACCCGCAGCCTCATGGAGGGCAGCGTGACCTCGCTCGATGCCACCAACGACGTGGAGAGCTGGGGGCCGGTGAACACCTTCCTCACCGAGGCCAGCCGGACACCGGGGGCGACCGGCAGGATCGTCAGCCGGGCGCTCCGCGGCGAGACGAGCGAAGGGGCCGTTCAGCTCCAGGATCGCGCCGAGACCAGGGCGGACCCGGGCGCGACGGACGCAGCCGGCATCCCCGACCTGGTCGTGGCGGCGTCCGGCAACCTGGCCAACATCTACCTCACCCCAAAGCATAGTAATCCAGAAGCTGGGCGTCGATGCCGGCAATCCCGTTGCCGTCGATTTGCTGGCCGAGGTCGCGGTACATAAAAGTCTCCACCATTTCGGGGTTGGTGAAGTTTTTCCTGATGAAGTCGAACTTGGCTGCCAGAAACTCGGGCTTGCCCCACAGGTCACCGGTCAAGCCGGCCTCTTTCTGCGCGTTTTCAGCTATGTAGCCCGACAGGTAGTTCATTGCGGCCGGGATGTCAACCAACAGCGGGTTGCTTAGATCGAGTCCGTTTTCCAGTGACTTCCAGTCGTCAGGCAGGATGACCGTATCCTTCTTTGCGTAGTATTGATGCGCCGGTGCAAAGTTTTTCATATCCATTACCTGGGCGTAAATGATCGCCAGTTTCTCCTTGCTGGCAAAATCCCGGTCGAAACCATCTTCGGCCTCTTTGGTGGCCAGAAGGTCGCTGAACGCAGCGGTCAGGGAGTCACGGCTGACGCGATAATCCGCTGGCTCCTTCAAATAATTGGCCATCATTGTCCGGCTCCAGGCCCTCTGGATCTGGTTCTTTTCCAGAAGGTACTCCGCTACCGCCTTCAGGTCGCCGCCAAAAACAATGGTATTGTCCCAGTCGGCATAATCCACGGTAACATTCAACTCCTTGCCGGGGACCAGGTAAACGGAAAAGCTTTTGCGCTCCACCACCAGGTTGCCGGTGACGGCCTTGGTGATCTCCTTGTCAAAAATGAAGCCGCCATCGGGAGCCAGGGTGATGGTATCGGCATTTCGGCCCTCAATGAACCGCACCACCAGGGTATCGGCATTGAGGATGGTACCGGAAATACGGGCCGGGCCGGTCGGTTGCTTCTGGCAGCCCATGATGAGAGCGACAGCAGCCAATACAAAGAAAATGGTCTTTTTCATAGTCATTATGGTTGATTAAAATTCAATTTTTTCGTTAGTCTTTCCACTGATCTGTCCTGAAAGGCCCAACAGGAAGCCCGGATGACCCGAACAGGTTCGGCTCATCAGTCGATTCCCAGGCGAACCGCACAGCTGCCGGTTCAGCCACGCCATCGGCTTCCACCAGAATGGTTCCGTTATCGATAACTGCACTGGCATCCACAAATTTATGATCTATACCCGCAATCCTGAAATGTTTCGGGGCAGCATCACCGGCAACGAGTTGTTGACCATGCAGGTCAAAACTGATGCGGATCTTGTTCCCCTCCTTCTGCCACGAGCGGTACACCGGAGCCGTGGCGACCATTCCCTGAACATCGTAATCCCGGGCCAATGCCCAGAGGGCCAGCCGCCTTCCCACCTCCTGCTTGTTGCCGGGGTGAATGTTCCTTACATTGCCGATATCCATTGTCACCACCATCCCGGTATTGGGAACGGTGCGCCAGGCCTCGTCCTGGGCTTCGCGAAGGAGTCCTGTGCTGAAATTGTCGCGATAAGTATAGGGTGCGATCTGTACGAAGTAGAAAGGAAAATCACCCTGCTGCCAATCGTGGCGCCAGTTGGCGATCATCCCCGGGAATATCTGCTTGTAAAGTTCACCGTCATACCGGTTGGATTCGCCCTGGTACCAGATGGCTCCCCTGATCCCGAAGGGAATGATCGGATGGATCATCCCGTTGTACAGGGTGGTCGGGGTATTGGGCAGATCGCATCCAACACAGCCGGGAGGAGCCGGGACCGATTCATAGGAGGCCGATTTGCGCGCCTGCCAGGTGCCAGCAAGTGGTTGGTAGATGGCCTTGCTCTTTTTCGGCCTGATCTTCATCACTTCGGGCTTCCCGTTGATACCGCCAACACCGGAGGTATTGGCTACCCTGACCGCCAGCACGTTATCCCCCGCGTGGAGGGTACCCGGGGGAATGTCATAAACGCGCGGCTTGGCCCAGTCGGAGGGCATCAGGTGCTTGCCGACCACTACGCCATTGACCATCGTAACGTCCATCTCGTCGATGGGTCCCAGCTCGAGTACCAGCTCCTTCTTGATCCAACCTTTGGGAACGGTGAAGGTCAGGTGGTAGTCCACCACCCCGGTATAATCTCCGATGTTGCTGTTCCCCCAGGAGGCGGGCACTTCGGTGTCAAGCCAGGAGAGGTCGGCTTTTGGCGCCAGGGCCCAGGCGGGCGCCGGCTGGTCGGGCGAAAAGCCGAGGGTTGAGGCCCACCCGCTGAGATCCTTACGGTACTGGTCCAACTTCCGGCCCAGGAACACTTCGGCATCCAGGTGGCCGGGCTCCGTGGTGAAGTACGGGATCCTGGAAATGAATTCGTTGCTGGTCCAGGCCTCGGCCGCGGTTCCGCCCCAGCTGGAATGAATAAGGCCTATCGGGACCTGTAATTCTTTATGAAGTTCCTTTCCGAAAAAATAGCCTGTGGCACTGAACGTGGCTGCCGTTTCAGGCGTGCAGGTCGACCAGCTTCCGGAGCACTCCTCCTGCGGCTCGAACGAGGTCTTCCTGAACACGGTGAAGAGCCTGATCTCTGGGTAATTGGCTGCTTCGATCTCGGCATCCGAATCGTTGATCAGATCGCCATACTCCGGCCACCCCCGCAGAGGCATCTCCATATTGCTCTGTCCGGAACAGAGCCAGACCTCCCCGATCAGGATATCTTCGAGGTGGATCTTGTTTTTTGCTGATATCTTAATGGAGTAAGGGCCGCCGGCGGTCGGGGTGGTCACGTTCACCCGCCACTTCCCTTCCGCGTCGGCCTTGCAGGTCACCACCCGGCCATCCCAGGAGGTGAGCACCGTAACCGACTCCCCTGGTTTGGCCCAACCCCAAAGTGGGACCTCGCTCATTTGTTGTAAAACCATATGGGATCCGATCACGGAAGGCAGCCTGACCTGCCCGAATGCGAATGATGTCAAAGTGAAGGCAAGGACCGCAGCTTGAAGTCTTTTCATATTGTGATGCAATTTACATTATTGTATTGACATATATACCAATGTAGTAGGCGAGATTTTGGCCTCCGTGGCCTATTCCCTGAGCAGCTCCATCCCGATGATCACGTCGCCCACCTCCAATTGGTGAACCACCTCCATCCCGGCCACGACAAATCCAAAGTTGGTGTATTTGCCGTCCAGATGCGGTGTTGGGGAGTGGGTCACATACCACTGGCTGCCCTCCGTGTCCTTGCCCGAGGAGGCCATTCCCAACGTCCCCTCCATAAAGGGGGTGGGGGTGAACTCTGAGCGTATCGTCCAGTCGGGGCCTCCCCACCCGTCTCCTCGCGGACATCCGTCCTGAACGACAAAGTTGGGCACCACCCGGTGGATGGCCAGGTTGCGGTAGAATCCCTCCTCGATCAGCCCCACGAAGGCGGCACAGGTGGCCGGGCACCAGTTGACATTGAGCTGGACGAAAAGGTCCCCCTTCGTAGTGCGGATCGCCACCTTCTGTTTGGGCGATAACCGGGCAACCCGCTCCCAGTCGATCGGATGCCCATAGCCCGGCTTCGGATCCACCGGCATCGGGTAGGTGCCGAGAATCCGCCTGATCTCCTGCTCCAGGTCAATTCCACTGGCAGCCAGCTCTTTCGATGCCTGATCAAAATTCGGCTTTTTTCTCATCCCGCCAAGTGTCTCGAGGCAGGCAGTATATACGGGGGCTTCTGCCCCGCGCTTTAGCAACGATTCGAGGTAAGCGTAATGGCGGGGCTCAGGCTCGAGCGCCCTCAGGTACCAGGCCCGTTCCACCGGACTCTTTGCCGATTCGGCCGAGGCCAGGATCATCTTTTCAACCCGCTTCACCAGCGCCGGCTTGCCCGCTACCAGCTCCAGGGTCTTCCCCAGCAGGATGGAGCGGCTCCGCCAGTTCTTTGTGGCATCGATGGCCTTTAGAAGGGCAGCCAGATCGGTATAGACCGCATGTGCCTGAACCGCCTCGGCTGCGGCGACCGACAAGGCCGCATGCTCGCCCCCAACGATCTTCAGGACCAGCCCCACCGCCTTGTTCCACGGAATGAGCCTCATTGAGGTCAGTACACCCACCTTTACCCGGTAATCCTCTTCGGATTCCAGGAGCATCTTGCAAAGAGGCCAGGCCTTCTCGTCCTGGGCCCGGATCACCGCCTTGATCAGGTTGGCCCGTATCAGGGGGTCGTGCTCCCTGGTAAACGCAAGAAGGATGCTGTCAGGATGCAACTGAAGCCACGCCATATCCGCATAACGAGCCAGATGGTACGAGGCATAAATCGATCCGGTCTTGGTGGTTCCTTCCATTAATAGATTAACCATCAAACTATTGCCACCGGGCGACTGGATTCCGCGGAGGGCCAGCCGGAGCAGTCCGGCCGAAAGACCCTCCCGCTCCTCATAAGCAGCCTGAATCCCTGCCAGATACTCCATCTCCTCTTCCCCTCCACATTTGCCGAGAGCCTCGTACAGGATCCCCCTGACCAGGGGATCCTTCTCATTATCAATAAATTTCCTGATCACAGGCACCGCATTCTGATGATAAGTCTGGCCCAATGCCCACGCGCCCATCTGCCTGACGCGGGGCTGGTCAACCTGGGATGCCTCGTAAAGGCTGTCGATCAGACCGGGATCCTGCAAGCTGCCGAAGCAGAAGAGGGCCTCACCCCGGTACTCCGGATTATCCGACCGCAGGAAGGGCAGAAGCCCGGCAGCCTCCCGTCGATCGGCAAGGTCATGTATCTCCCTGATAACCGGATCGTTAAATTTATTTACACTCTGTGCCTCCACCCCAACGGTGGTCAGGAGGGCACAAACGACAAGCACTACCGCGCCACGGTAACCGCGACGCAGACTAATCCTGTATGGCATCATATAAGGTTTGAAGAATGGTTTTCCGGATGAAAAGGCTGGTCAGGCGGTTATTGTCGCGCGTGGGATATACCCGGTTGCTCAGGAAAATGAACAGGAGGCCTGTCGATGGGTCGGCCCAGACGAAGGTCCCGGTGTAGCCCGAATGGCCATAGCTGTCGGGCGAAGCCGATGGACACGGGTAAGAGGATTCCCAGTCGAGACTCCTGTTTCCCACGAGTGGTTTGTCAAACCCAAGGCCGCGCCGGATACCGGCAGGGGCATACTGGTAGCGGGTAAACTCGCGTATCACCTGGGGCGACAGGTATTGCCTTCCCCCATAATGCCCCTCCCACAGGTACATCTGGAACAGCTTGGCCAGATCGACTGCCGTTCCGAAGAGCCCGGCATTCCCGCTAACCCCTCCCAGCATCGCCGCCCCCTCATCGTGAACGTAGCCCCGAAGCAGCTCCATCCGGAAAAAGGTGTCCCGTTCGGTGGGAATGATCCGATCAGGCGAAAATTTCCGGAGCGGATTATAAGTAAGAGTTCCGGCTCCGAGCGGACGGTAAAACTCGTCCGCGAGGAACTCCTGGTAATCTTTATCAGCCAGCCGTTCAATCACCCCGGGCCAGACGTGAAACCCAAGGTCTGAATAGACATATTTCTTCTGTTTGAGCAATTGGGTGTCCCGTATGGAACGGTAAATGACCGAATCATAGCCGGCATAACGCCAGAGGCCGGCCGAAACGCGCACCGGAAACTGTTCGCTGGAGTCGGATTGGAGGGTGTTGGGCTTGTAGGTGCCGTCAGGCTCACGGGTTTTGACCCAAAAGGGGATCCACCCGGGTAGGCCGCCCACGTGGGCCATCACCTCACGAACCGTCATCTTCTCCTTGTCGGAACCCTTGAAGTCGGACCAATAACGGCTGAACCGCGCGTTCAGCAAGAGCTTTTTTTCATCATTCAGTTTCATCACGGCCGGAGTCACAGCCGAAACCTTGGTTACCGATGCCAGGTCGAACAAGTCGTTGCGACTTACCATCCGGTCCGATTCATAGGTGTGGGTTCCGTAACATTCGTGGAAGAAGACCTGCCCGTTGCGGACCGCCAGCACCTCACAGCCCGGATACGCTCCGGCCGAAATCCCGGCCTGACAGATGGAATCAATCCTCGACTTGAGGATCCAGCTGCTCAGGCCAGCCATCTCGGGGGTGGTGAATGAGAGCCGGATCCCCCCACGCGTATCCAATCCGTCTCCGCAACGATAAAATGGCAGCGCGCTCACCGGCAGCCGCCCCTTTGCGCCAATACCCCCAAACAGCAGCTGCGCACTCAGGTCCATCGTCAGCGGATTCTCGTGATAGGCCACCACCAGGCCAGCCAGCTTGCCCGGATCAGTCAGCAAGCCAACCGAATAGGGATTGCCAAACAGGACGGCAATGCTCCTCTTTTGGCGGCTGATCCGGTCGATGAACCGGATCGCCTCCCGGTCGAGCCCGAAGTTCATCGATGCCCGCATATCCATCGAATGAACCCCGATGATCACCAAGTCGTGCAGGGTCAGCTGGTTCATCAGCCGGCCATACTCCTCCTCCGCCGCGGTCCGGCTTAACTGGAAACAGTCGACCGGGGCGTAGTCGGCAAGCCGCTCCTGGAAAGGATTGCCAGGCCCGGCTCCGATCGAAACGACCGCAATTTTCTGCTTATCAATTGATTGCAAAGGAATGACCTCCTCGCGGTTCTCCAGCACCGTGAGTGAGGCCGCGACCAGCTCCCTGTTGATCCGCTCGGCCCCGGGGGTGTTCAGCCTGGAATGTAATTCTTTGATTTCCAACGCCTTCCATTGGCTTAGCCCGGCCCAGTATTTGACTTCGAGTATCTTTTTGCAGCTTTTCTCCAGTTCCTCCTGACTGATGCGTCCCTGTGCAACGGCTTTCTCGATGGATCGGATGGCGAGTCCGACATCCCCGACAAACACCAGCAGGTCGCACCCGGCCTGAAGGGCTCTCACCTCGATCTCTCCGGCCGGGAAATGGTCCGTCACCCCCTTCATATTCAGCGCGTCAGTGACCACCAACCCCTTGAACCCCAGCTGTTCCTTCAGGAGTTGGGTCACAACGCGGCGCGACAGGGTGGTGGGCAGACCCGGCTCGGGTTCCAGGGCTGGCACCTCCAGGTGTGCGATCATCATTGAACCCAGTCCCTGGTCAATCATCTGCCTGAAGGGTTCCAGCTCGGTCTTGTCGAGCCGCTCGCGGGAGTGGCGTATTTGCGGGAGCGCCAGGTGGGAGTCGGTGTCGGTATCGCCGTGTCCCGGGAAATGCTTTCCCGTTGCCAGCACCTGCATATCCTGCATTCCGGTCAGGTAAGCCCTGGAGAGCCTGGCCACCCGTAGGGGATCTTCGCCAAAGGATCGGTAGTTGATGACCGGGTTTTTCGGGTTGTTGTTCACATCCGCCACCGGCGCGAAGTTCATCTGTATCCCCGTTTCGCGCAGCTGCCTGGCGATCTCCGCCCCCATCCTGTACACCAGCTCCTGATCGGTGATGGCCCCCAGGGCCATCTGGTAGGGGAACCGCGTGGTGCTGTCGAGCCGCATTGCCAAACCCCACTCGGCATCCAGCGCCATCAGGATGGGTACGCGCGAGGCGGACTGAAACCGGTTTACCAGCGCAGCCTGGCGAGCCGGGCCACCCTGGAAGAAGGCGATGCCACCGATCCCATACTCACGGATCAACCTTTCGATTTCGGCCGGATGATCGGGCCCCCGGTTCGAGTATGCGGCCACCATAATCAGCTGGCCGATCCGCTCCCGGGGAGACAATGATTGATAAACCGAATCCACCCACCGGTGGCTGGTCTCTCCAAAGGGAGGGTTGTAGGAGGCCTGGCTGCAAAGAGGCAGCACTGCAACCAGGAACAGGAAAGGAAGGATTCTCATTATGGTGAAGAAATCGAAAACCGCACTAAAGGTATAAAATCATTGGTCGCGCGCTTGAGCGGGATCGATCACTTCGATGCGACCCACGTTCCATTTGTGGCACATTTTCTTTAATAATTGCCGCCTGACTGTCCAGATCATTGGTTTTTGATCCTCTTTCAGGATCCGCTCGATCACCCGAGCCCAGCCCCGACCCGAAAGCTCGAGCGGCCCCAGCTCATCGATCACCACCACGTCGGCACTCCTCACCGCCTCCGGGGCCAGCCACTCCATCCCCTTGGCCAGCCCGAGGGGATTGATCCGGAAGCGTCCGACACGCTCCCAATCAGGCTCTCCCCCGATCGTGCAGAACTCAACCTCCTCGCCGTTCATCACCTGCCGGATCCGGTACCCGGTCCGGATTCCTCCCGGCTCCTGGATCCCCACCGCTACAAATCCGGCCAGAAGAGCCCCTGCCCGCTTCAACTCATCAATCTTAGCCAGCAAAAGGGTCGTTTTACCTTCCCCGCGGTCACCGGTGATGATGGTCACCCCCGGCCTGATCCGGTCGAGGTTCCGGAAATGCTCAAATAATTGGTCCGCCCTGAGTAACTGGGCCACCAGGAGCTCCCTGAGCCTCCGTGGCCGGCGGTTTCCCTCACCCATCTCCTCCATTATGCCCGGCAGGACGGCAAAAGCCAGGGAGAGGGAGCGGTACAGCGGGGCGAAACCGCGGCGGTACAGAATGGCCCGGATCACCGGGTTCTTCATCTCGGTGCTGATCGCGGAAAATCCGGTAAGGATCAGCAAGGCCCGGACATTCATCATAACCCCTGCCCTGACCCCCTCGGGATCGAATAATTTTCCGCTCTGCATCCCGCTAAGGAAAAGGGCTGCGAGAAAGGTGATCAGCACCAGTTGAATCCACAGGCGCGGGCGCAGCAGCTGCCGGAGGCTCCGTTTGTATCGGACATAACAGAAAACCAGGTAGGGCAGGGGCAGCAGCATCGACCACCAGGTATCCACCCGGATGAGCGTCACCAGCAGCGCGATGATGGCCAGGAAATGGAAGATCAGGACCCAAACCGAGTAGGCGCCGGGGTCGGAGTAGGCAAACAGGGTGTTCCCTGGCGCCTCACTGACCTTCTGTCCCTCACGGGCCCCGCCGGATGCCTGGGCACGCCGGGCGGCAGCCACCCCAAGCAGTGAGGCTGCAAGCCCTGCCATTAGATAAACCCCGCCAAGCAACAGCAACACCCTCAGCCCGTCGATAGACTCCGCCCTCATTTGTTTGGCCGCGAAGCGTACCAGGTTGTCGAGCAGCCTGGCCAGATCCCAGCCATATAAGATCAAGAGATTGAGCGCTTTGTGGATCAGCGCGCTAAAAACAGCCAGCATGCCTCCCACCGCCAGCCCGAACCGGTTCAACCCGAAAATCAGGATGCCGGCCTCCATCAACAACCCCTCCATCAGGATGCCGGTCATCGGCCCCAGGATCACCGCACTGGGTGAGATGGATTTCATCAGTGCGCAGATCAGGGCGGCCCGCCAGATCACTCCCCGCACCGGCCAAATCCTCAGGAACGCCACCATCAGGATGACCGCAAAAAAGGATAGGATGGTGCCGGCAAACGGGAAGCGGATGTTATGAAGAAAACTACCGGCAATGATCTCCACCGAAGCCCAGATGCTCCCGATAGCCGCCGCGCGTAGCCACTTGTCAGACATATGCTTTCAATTCCTGCCTTCAAAGGTATGGTTTATCCGTTCCACCCCGCAAGAGCGCGCCTTTTAGGCACCTGGTGCGTGGATAAAACTGTAAGTGGGCCTCTTAACTTAATGATTCCGGCAGAGTTTATGTCGCCAAATGCCTACATTTACCAGTCCAAAACAGGGCATTGTATGTTTAAAAACATTGTTATTGTCGCGCTGGCACTCTCACTGATATCGAATCAAGCCGCCGTTTCACAGAATTCCGAAACGGAAGCCCCCTGTTCGGGTGAGGTTTACAGCCAGTTCGACTTTTGGATTGGCGACTGGGTCGTTTATGTCAGCGGCCAGATGGTCGGGTTCAACAAGATCACCAGGATCGAAGGGAACTGCCTCCTCCGGGAAAACTGGAAATCGGTGGTCAGCTCCCATACCGGTACCAGCTATAACTTCTACGACCGCAACCTCAAGAAATGGAAGCATATCTGGGTTGACAACCAGGGTGCCACCTACGACCTGCACGGTGAGTATCGCGACAAGAAAATGGTGATGACCAGCGACGAATACCGGGATGAGAAAGGCAACCGGGTCGTCAACCGGTTGGTCTGGCACAATAACCCGGACGGGACGGTCAGGCAGGTATGGGAACAGTCAAAAGACGCCGGGCAGACCTATTCGGTCCTGTTTGACGGGATATACCGAAAGCGCAAATCGCCCCGCCCCTGATTCACTTCCTGCGCCCCGCCAGGAAGAGCAAGGCGGCCCCAATTACTCCCGATATCAAGGAACCGGCAAATATGGCCTTCTTCGCCACTTCATTGATCACGCTGTTCTCAAAAGCGAGCTCGTTGATAAACAACGACATCGTAAAACCAATGCCGGCAATGAATCCAACCCCGATGATGTGTTTCCATTGCAATCCATCGGGAAGGCTGACCAGACGGGTCTTGACAGCCATCCAGGCAAACAGGGAGATCCCCACCGATTTACCCACCACCAGCCCAAGAATGATGCCTAGAGCAACCGGATCCATCACCACACCGGTGACCGAATGAGTCTTGAAGCTTGCGCCCGCATTGGCCAGCGCAAATAGCGGTACGATCAGAAACATCGTGGGCCACTTGAGGCGATGCTCCAGCCACTGAAGCGGCGACTTGGCACTATCGCAGGTCTCATGCATCTCGCTCACAGCCTGCATTTTATGATGATCGAGCATCTTGTTCCCCGGCTCCTCCGGCGAAGCGGCATAATCGGATAACAGGGTGCGGATCCGGGAATTGAAGGCAACGGTGTCAATCTTGCGGCTGGCAGGAATAGCCAAGGCCAACAATACGCCAGCAATGGTGGCATGAACCCCCGACAAATAAAATGGTAGCCACAAACCAAAAATTCCGATGATCAGATAAGCCCACAATTTCCTGACACCAAGCCGATTAAGTGCAATCAGCAACAAAAAGACAGCCAGGGCGACCGCAATCCACAGCATCTCTATGGAATCGGAATAGAAGATGGCTATGGATAATACCGCCCCCATATCATCCACGATGGCCAGGGCCGTCAGAAACACCTTAAGCGCCACCGGCACCCTCGAACCCAGGAGGGTCAGGATCCCCAGCGAGAAAGCAATGTCAGTGGCCATCGGAATCGCCCACCCGCTGCGGAACTCCTCGTGCCCGTGGTTGATGGAGTAATAGATCAGGGCAGGAACTACCATCCCTCCGATGGCGGCAATGATGGGGAAAAGAGCCTTCTTCAGGTCGGACAGCTCCCCGGCAATCAGTTCCCGCTTGATCTCCAGACCGACCAACAGGAAAAAGACCGCCATAAGCCCATCATTGATCCAGTGATAAACCGATTCGGACAGGACAAAGTCCCCCACCCCGATCATCACCTTGGTCTCCTTCCAGATGCTCTTATAAAGATAGGCGAGGTCGGAGTTCATCCACACCAGCGCCAGAATCGTTACCGCTATTAAAACCAGTCCCGAGGCACTCTCGGTCCGGATGAAGCCGGCAAGAGTCCGGCCTATACCGTTTTTTGATTGGTCTGTCATCATTGGATTTTCGATTTGGGATCAGAAATTTAATATTTTTCAACAAAATCATCCCGCTGTTCCAGCACTTCAATCAGCGAGGCCGCTCCATCAAGGTCCAAAACAACCGCGTCGGCCCGGCTGAAATCCTGGTCGCGGGTGTGGGTGTTGGGAACGGCAATCACATAACAGCCAGCCCGGTGCCCCGCCATCACGCCGTTGCCCGAGTCTTCCAGCACGATGCACTCCTCCGGATTCAACCCCATTGCCCGGATGGCACGAAGGTAGATCTCCGGGTCGGGTTTGCCAAGCCGGATCCCGTCGGAGGTCTGGATATGCTCAAAGGAACCCGCCAGACCGGTTATCTCCATCACCTCCCGCACCAGAGTCTCCGGTGAACCGGTGGCAATCGCCAGCCGCTTCCGCGAATGAAACCGCCCGATGATCCTTTTTGCCCCGGGCATCATTAAAAGCTGGTTTCTAAACTCCCTGATCATCAAGTCATTTCTCAACTGAGTCAGCTCCTCGGCCGAATGGGTCTCAATCCCGAGCTCCTGCCTGAAGATCCGCAGCGACTCGAGTGGCGAGCGCCCCATCTGCCGGGCCAGGATCTCGTCGGTGAGCCGCTTGCCCAGCATCCCGGCCATCTCATAGGACACCTTGCGGTATAAGCCCTCCGAATCAATCAGAAGACCGTCCATATCAAAAATGATAGCCTTGAACTTTCCCATACCGTTCAATAACAATTTTCTGGCGGCGAAGTTATAAAAGCAGGTTCAAAATCCTGATTTTTCAGCTCCCGAGAATCTTTCTGCAAAAAAACAGTGTATTTTTCGCTTTAAATTTCAGCCTATGAACCGGTACCTGTCACTCCTGATCCTGACACTCCTGTCGGTCGCCCCGCTCTCAGGGCAAAAGCTCACCATCCTGCATACCAATGATATGCATTCGCGGCTATGGGGATTTGGCCCTGAAACGGAGTACACTCCGCTCACCATCAACGATGACCAGACCATCGGGGGGTTCGCCCGGATCGCCACGATCCTGGCGGAGTATCGCCACCGCCAGCCAGAATCCCTTCTCGTTGTGGATGCCGGGGATTTCCTGATGGGGACCATCTTCCATACGATGGAAGCCCAAACCGGCTTTCAGCTTCAGCTGATGAAAACGATGGGTTACGACCTGGTGGCCATTGGCAACCACGAGTTCGATATGGGACCCCGGCATCTGGCGAAAATCATCTCACGCTCTGCCCAGGGGCCGATCCCCGGCCTGCTGCTTTCAAATATCCGCTTTGATCCCGACGATCCGGAGGATGATGCATTGGAGGCCCTCTTTTCCAACGGGTTGATTTTGCCCTACCGGATTATCGAACGGGAGAACCTGAGGATCGGCGTCTTTTCGCTGATGGGAATCGAGGCAGCTCATGTGGCCCCTTATGCCGCCCCTGCCACGTTCACCGACCGCATAGAAAAAGCCCGCACCCTCACCCAGTTGCTCCGGCAGCAAGAAAACGCCGACCTGGTCATCTGCCTCTCCCACTCCGGATTGGCCTTCGACCCAAAGAAAGGGTGGGCCGGAGAGGATGTGGAGCTGGCAACCCAGGTGCCCGGGATCGACGTGATCGTTTCGGGGCACTCGCACACCCGCCTCGCCAAACCGATCCAGGTCAAAAATACGATCATCGTTCAGGCAGGCTCCGAAGGGCGGTTTGTTGGCAAGCTCGTCATCGAAAAGACCCCGGCCGGAGTAGTGCTGCTTTCGGATGAACTGATCCCGGTGAACGACCAGATACCCGGTGATCCGATGATCCAGCGGATGATCGCCGACCAGCAGGAGAAGATCGGGGCCGAACTCTTTTCGGGATATGGATTCTCTGCCGGCAAGCCGGTTATGGAAACAAAATTCGACCTGGCTTTCAATGAGCAGACCAACCTGGAAACCTCCAACCTCGGACCGTTTCTGGCCGATGCCCTGTATGGATACGCCAAAAGCATCGACCCATCACCCACCCACGTGGCGCTGGTTACGGCCGGACTGACGCGGGATGAGATCCTCGCCGGAAAAACAGGCGTACAGCTCCCCTCCGACCTGTTCAGAATCTTTCCCCTTGGCCAGGGAGTCAACGATGACCTGCCCGGATACTCTATGAGCAAAGTGTATGTCACCGGCCGCGAATTGAAGAACATCCTCGAAGTGATGCTGATCGCCCCGGGCATATCCACCGGCAACTACCCCTACTGGTCGGGCATCCGATTCCGTTACAACAGCGCCAGGTTGCCCCTCGACCGGGTATTCGAGGTTGAGATCGGAAATGATGAGGACGGCTATGAGCCCATCCCGCTGAACAAGGATGGCAGCAGGCTTTACGGCGTGGTCACCAATGCCTATGTCCTGGAGTTTTTTGGCCTGATCAAGGATCTCACCAAGGGAATCCTCAAGGTCGTGCCCAAGCACGCCGATGGCACCGTGATGGAGGACCTCAAGATGGGACTGATCGACCGCGACCCTTCGACTCCCGGAATCCAGGAAGCCAAAGAGTGGGCCGCGCTGATGACCTTCGCGAGCCGGCTGCCCGATCTCGACGGCAACGGTATCCCCGATGTACCTGACAAATACAGGGTAGCCATCCCCCGGTCTGAACGGGTGAAATCGATCAGGCCTTCTGCCTATTGGAAAGGAACCAATGGGGTCAATGTGGTTCCGGCCGCGCTGGTTACCCTTGCTGCCGGAGGTATTGCTCTGCTGGTTTTTTGATGATCCACACATCCTGATCCCCTTCCCCCCCGGCCAGGTGTTCGGCAACGGAGGCCGGTGGGAACCAGTTCCTGACCCAGCTCTCCGGATGGAAGGAGGTGTAGGTTCGATGCCCCTCCCGCACGCGTCCCCTGACGACAAGCTTTCCGGCATCGAAGTCCGCCCGCTCGCGCCCCGATAGCTTTTCGCGGAACGAAGCCCCGTGAAGCGTCAGAAACAGGACCCCGGCAGGTTTCAGCACCCGCAGCAGTTCGGCCAGCCAAGCGTGGTGGGCTTCCTCCGAAAGGTGAGTGAAAATGGAGATCCCGTAAACCAGGTCAAAATGGTCATCATTGAACACCAGCCCGGGCATCAGATCATTCGCGTGAAAGGTAATGTTATCGAAAGCTCCTGAACACCAGGTAATTGTTTTTCGATTATAATCCGTGCCATAACATTCTGATCCCGGGAGCAGGTCGGGCAGGTGCCGGACCACCCTGGCGGGGCCGCAACCCCAGTCGAGTATCCTGGCCCTCGAAAGGTCGGTATGCTTGCCGGCCAGGTCCGCCAGCCAGGCGGCACTCTTCCGGCCGTTCAAATAATACCGGCCATAATCCAGCTTAAAGGACTCATACATAAGGTAATCCGGAGGCAGGGCCACATCGGGATGGTTCCGGACGAATTCGCGATTTCGCTTCCTGTTGCGTATTTTCATTAAAAGGAATCGGGCACGGTCAAGCGCCTGCAACAGCCTGAGCGACCTTAACATATCCATTATCAATGTTTTAGCTTTCATTCCCGACGAATTAATTTTTTCAAAACGCCCCTGCCCTGTCTTTTGAGTGTTTCCGTTCCCCAACCGGGCATGGTCTCTTCGAGTACAAGTGCCAGCTCATTGCCCAGCCCCGGTTCGATTATGCAGATTTTCAACATGATATCCATACTGTAAGAGCGGATGGCCACATCCTGTCGCTCATCCTGAATCCACTTGAGCAAGGTGTCCACCAAGCGGCCCATCACCTCGTCATCCTCCACCCAGGGATGGCGGATCAAGATGTGAAGCAGGATCCGTCGCACCAAATGGTCTGTCAGGATACCTTCAAAATCGACTTTGGGCATAACCTCAAAGATAACACACTTTGACCACCCCAAGGCGCCTGGGTGGAACCATCATCCGTCAATTTATTATTATCTTGGCCAATCAAACCATAACCTTCTCCTATGCAAGGAATGTTCAATAAGATTGCCCTCATCAATCTCACCGACAACAAGATAGAGGAGATCACCCTTCCCGACGACCTGCTCCGTGACTACCTCGGCGGGCGCGGATTGGGTGTCAAGTTATTCACCGACAGGGTAAGCCCGGAGGTGGATCCCTTGTCGCCCGGCAACCTCCTGGTTTTCGCCGCCGGTCCGGTTACCGGCTCCTCCGTTCCCACGGCCGGCCGGCTTGCATTGGTGACCAAATCACCGCTTACCGGGACCATCTTCTATTCCAATACGGGCGGCAAGGTCGGGCCGATGATGAAAAAGTGCGGCATTGACGGGTTCATCCTTGCGGGCAGCGCCAAAGAGCCGGTGTACCTGGTCATCGATGGTGAAACCGGAATATCAATTAAACCAGCCGGCACCCTGTGGGGAATGGACACGGAGCAGACGCGCGACAAGTTGGATGAGCTGGAGGGCTCCCGTTCAACGGTGCTGATGATCGGCCCTGCCGGAGAGAAACAGGTGCTCATCTCAGCGGTGATGAATGACGCCGAACGTGCTTTCGGCCGGGGTGGCGTCGGGGCAATCATGGGCTCCAAGATGGTTAAGGCCATTGTGGTCAAGAATGGCAAACAGAAAACGCCACCGGCCAACCCCGAGCTTTTGAAGGAGTTCACGCGGACGGCTCTTGACAAGATCAAGGTGGTACCGGTGACCCGTGCCGCCTATCCGCTTTTCGGCACCGCCTCCTGCGTCAACGTGATCAATTCGCTCGGGATGCTCCCGCACCGCAACTTCGCGGAGGGATGGTCAGACCAGGCGCACCTGGTCAGCGGAGAGGCCATCAGGGAGCGCATTCTCCAGAAGCCGGAAGCTTGCTTCGGCTGTTCCATCGCCTGCGGGCGCAAGACCGCCGTCGGAGGGGAGCACGGGAAAGGGCCTGAATATGAGACGGTCTGGGCACTCGGGCCCGATCTGGGCATTTTCGACCTGGAGACCATCACCAAAGCCAACTATATGTGTAACCGGCTGGGACTCGACACCATCTCGGTGGGCGGGACCATTGCCTGTGCAATGGAGTTGGCTGAAAAAGGCCTGATCGATCAGCCGGATCTCCGCTTCGGGCACGCGGATAACCTCGTCAGCCTCGTACGGAGCATTGGAATGAAAGAGGGGTTCGGTGTCGAGCTGGGCGAGGGATCCAAGCGGCTCTCCGAACGATATGGCGAACCGGGAGCCTCTATACAGGTCAAGGGGCTGGAGCTCCCCGCCTACGACCCGCGGGGCGCGATGGGGCACGCCCTTGGATATGCCACCAGCAACCGCGGAGGCTGCCACCTCACCGGCTATATGGCAGCGATGGAGGTCTTCGCTGCTCCCAAGAAAATTCCCCGCTTCACCATCGGTGGAAAAGCCGACCTGCTGGTTCTCAAGCAGAACCAGAGCGCGGTGGAAGATAGCCTGGTCACCTGCAAGTTCGCCGGCTTTGCCGTCGGGTTCGACTTTATGGCCCGCTTCGTGACCGCCATCACGGGCGAGGATTTCAATATCACCCGCCTGCTTGAGATCGGTGAGCGCATCTACAACCTCGAAAGAGTGTACAATGTCGCCGCCGGGTTCGCACGAGGGCAAGATACCCTGCCGCCCCGATTCCTGGAGAAACCCTTGAGCGAAGGACTCTCCAAAGACCAGGTGGTCCCGCTCGAACGGATGCTGAATGACTACTATGCCGTCCGCCAGTGGGACGACCGCGGCATCCCCAAAAAGGAACACCTCCTCAAACTCGGCCTAACTCCCTGACACCCGACACCCGACACCCGACACCTGACACCTGGCACCCGACACCTGACACCCGACACCCGACACCTGATACCCGATACCTGATACCCGATACCTAATGTACACCATCGACGAAGAAACTTTCAACTCATTCCAACTGGTTGGCCGCGACCTCAGCAACCGGGGGCTGATCGGCTCCCACGCCGGCAACCTCTCCATCCGCAGCGGCGGGAAGATCATCATTACGCGCCGGGCCTCGATGCTTGGGTGGCTCACGCCGGAAGACCTGGTCGTGACGAGCCTCGAACAGGAGGACTCCTTTTCAGGCCTCATCGCCAGCACCGAAACAGAGGTGCACCGGCAGATCTACCTGAACACCGACGCCATGGCCGTCATTCACGCCCATAGCCCATGCTGTACAGCCCTGTCGATCGTGGAGGATGAGATCACCTGCATCGATGCCGAAGGGATGTTCCTCTACAAAAAGATACCCGTCGTGGAGTGCGATGTGCCCGCCGGGGCATCCGAGGCGGCCATTAAAGTGCCGCCGATGCTTAAGAACTACCCGGTGGTGGTGGTCCGCAGCCACGGCGTCTTCGCCAAGGGATCGACCCTCGAAGATGCCTTGCAGAACGTCACCGGCACCGAGCAGTCGGCCGACATCCGCTACCGGGTCCACCTGATGGGCCTGCCCATCATCCGCGACTATGCAACGGAAAAGGGATTCTCTCATTGGTAACCAATAATCAGACAACCGTATGCATCCACTTCAGGAAAAATATCAGCTTGGCATCCAAAAGATGGTCGTGGCATCCAAGCGGATCGCCGAAAAGGGATTCGTAACCTCCCACGGGGGAAACCTCTCCTTCCGGGTCGACGATGACGTGATCCTGATCACCCCCACCAAAGTTCCCAAAGCCGAGATTGAGTTTGACGACATCGCGCTCATCGACCGGCAGGGCAGGCTGCTCTTTGCCTCCGAAGGGAGGAAGCCCACCGGCGAGACACCCTTTCACCTGGATATCCTCAACCGGCGGCCCGACCTGCGGGGATTGATCCACGCCCACCCCCCCCCCATCACCGCCCTGGCCCTGGTCCATTCAGACATCCTCGCCAAACCTTTGGTGCCCGAACCCA
>JAWOHI010000186.1:0-2807 GCA_046485255.1 Bacteroidales bacterium | reverse complement strand
TCGGTCTGCCTATGTCCCAGGTCTCGTCGTCAACTCCAACAGCCAGCACCTCTTTTGCGAGCTGCTGGCTGATGCTTTCGGCGATCTCCCTGCCGGATACCCCAGCCGGGTATTCCTTGACCCGGCCATCGGGGAATGTAATCTTGATCATCACTGAATTTTATTGAAGTGCAAATATAAAAAAAGCCGGCATAAAGCCGGCCTTTTGATGTGCCCAGAACAGGACTCGAACCTGCACGTCCTTGCAGACACTAGTCCCTGAAACTAGCGCGTCTACCACTTCCGCCATCTGGGCGTATCTTTAAAAGAACTCCTCGTGCCCAGGACAAGAATCGAACTTGCACGACCTTGCGATCACATGGCCCTCAACCATGCGCGTCTACCATTTCCGCCACCTGGGCTTCGGGCTGGCAAAAGTAAGAAAAAAACAAATCCAATCACTCGTCCAGGTCAATTTTGGGCGAAAAAAAATCCCATAAAGCCAGTATCCGCTCGGCCTGGCGCAAACGGTTGAGACTGCCGGCTGATGCCAGGTCGTCGGCAAGCCTTTGAAAGCATTTGTAAATCAGGTGATCAAGCTTGGTTGCCCTGAGCGTCGTCTTGCTGAAAGGCTCTTCCTGCTGGTGCAGGTAATCGAGCAGGTCGTGCCGGCCGTGTACAATCCCCGATTGGGAGGGATTGACATAGAAGAGGATTTTCGCTTCCGAAGGGGCCAGATGGGCTTCGGGATTGACGACCAGGTCAAGGTGGGCGAGAAGCGGCAGGCCGGGAAACAGTACGGGAAAAAGCGGTATGTCCAGCTCCTGGGCGACGATCGCATAGAAAAGCGTGAGTGAATACTCGTTACCCCTTTTATTTTCAATGAGCCGGTTGAGGAAATTGTTGCCGATGGATTCGGGATAATCCTCATTCATCCGGAAGCGTTGCTTCTCAAAAAGGAAATGGTTCATTACCCGGATCCGTTCAAGGGCAGTCAGCTTATTGTTTAATTCCATCCAGATTTCTCGCACGTATGGCTGAATAGTGCCTTGCAAGTCACTGAAAGTCAAATCTGAAAACAGAAATCTGGTTAAGAGCCACCCTCCTTCCATAAGCCGCGGCACATCCTCACTTTTCCACTTGCGGAGCTCCTGACAGATGTAATCGGTTTGCAGGTGGCCGATCAATTCGAGATAACGCTGGTGAACCGGCAGGGTTGATGCCAGAGCGGCACCCGCCTCCAATCTTGAAAGGATCCGGGGTCCCAGTTCCAGGATTTTCGCACGGATACTCTGGTAAACCTCCTCGTCGGGATCGTCCAGAAGGATCAGCAGGGATTCCTCTTCCGTGCTCATCGTTCAACAATTGGGGTCGGTGACGGTATGCAACACGTGCGAGATGAGCTTCTCCATATCCGGCTTGTAGTCAGGGTGAAACTTCTTGGTCAGCCGGTTGGCAATGATCAGGCAAACGGTCATAGCCCTGTGCCCCAACACTTCCGATAATCCGTAAAGAGCCGACGACTCCATTTCAATATTGGTGACCGGGTAACCTTGGTAGTTGAGGCGGGAGAAGAAATCGGGCATACCCGCAAATGAGGGCCGGGCTCTTACTGTCCTGGCCTGCGGACCGTAAAAACCGTGTGCGGAAATGGTGATCCCGGTGATACAGGTTGAGGCAAACTGGCTTAGGAGCTCGCCGTCGGGCCGTGAAGCGTAGGGTAGGGGGATAAAACCGGGCCAGTCAGGGTGACTTCGGAGAAGCTCAACCAGCCCGTCACGCTCCTCATCCACCGGCCTCAGGTAGTAGTCCATCAGGCCGTCCAGGCCGATCGACCAGGCCGAAGCCAGCCAGGCGCCCACTCCGACAGACGGGTGAATCGAACCCGAGGTGCCGATGCGGATGATCTTTAAGGAGCGATGCCCGGGTTTGTCGAGCCGTGTTTTAAAATCGATATTGACCAGCGCATCCAGTTCGTTCAGGACAATATCGATATTGTCAGTGCCGATCCCGCTGCTCATCACGTTAATGCGCTGGTTCTCATAGAACCCGGCAATGGATACGAATTCACGGTTGGAGGCCAGGAATTCAACTTCGCGTAACTGCTTGCCCACCAGGTTAACCCGCATAGGGTCACCGACCAGGATAACCGTGTCTCCAACCTGCTCAGGCTTCAGGCCCAGGTGAAAGGCACTACCGTCGGGATTGATGATCAGCTCACTGGGTTCGTGGTATGCCATCGGTCCAATCTTTAATCGACAAAACTAATAATAAACAATCGCAAACAACCGGTAGGCCGCCCGCCCGGTTTTTATAATTTTGCCCAGAAATACGCCGTAAAATGATCCAAAGAATTCAGACCGTTTTCCTGTTGCTTGGGATGATCGCCTGGAATGTCCTCTTCTTCAGGCCATTCGTTGGATTTACCAATGATGCGGGAGGTTCCTGGTATTTATTCGCCGGTTCCATCCGGGAGACGGTGGGAGCCGATGTGGTGATGGGTACCCTGCCGCTACTGCTTCTGCTGATCATCGTCGACCTGCTGCTGCTGGCTGCCCTTCTCCTCTACCGGAGGAGAACGCTGCAGCTCCGGGTCACCCTCCTTGCCATGATCCTGCAAATACTCATTTACGGGCTGGCCGGGCTCTATGTCTTTTTCGGAACTCAGAAGCTGGACGCTTCCCCGCACCTCCTCTTCAGTTCGGTCCTGCCACTGGCGGCCTTTATCCTGACCCTCCTGGCTTTTCGCGGCATCCGGCGCGACCAGTTGCTGCTCCGGGCACTCGACCGGCTAAGGTAAACGCCCTGATCCCGGCAGATCAGTACCT
>JAWOHI010000169.1:0-3414 GCA_046485255.1 Bacteroidales bacterium | reverse complement strand
GGGGATGGAAGCGTACGGGGATGTTCCTCGCCGGATTTTATGCCCTGATGGCGGTAGGTGCCTCGGTGGGTGGCAGCAATATGCTGCAGTCCAACCAGGCCTTCGCACAGTTCTCTTTGGTGTTCGAAGGCGCTCAGGGTCACGGATTCTGGTTTGGCGTCATTCTGGCCATCCTGATCGGGATCGTCGTGATTGGCGGAATAAAAAGCATCGCAAGGGTCTCCTCTCTGGTAGTCCCGCTTATGGCCCTGTTATACATTGGCGCGGCTCTCATCATCATTCTGATCAACATACGGCATATTGGCACCGCTTTCGGCTTGATCCTGGAAGGAGCCTTCAACGCCCCTGCCATAAAGGGTGGCATGATCGGGGTGCTGATTACCGGCTTCAGGCGGGGCGTGTTCTCCAATGAGGCGGGTGCCGGGTCGGCAGCCATCGCTCACTCGGCCGCACGGGTTCAGCATCCGGTCAGCGAGGGGTTGGTCTCCCTGCTGGAACCGTTCATTGATACGGTGGTTATTTGTACTATGACTTCCTTAGTCTTGATATTCACCGGTTTATGGCAAAACCCGACCGGTTTGGAGGGTGCGCAGCTTACATCTGCCGCTTTTGCCTCGGTTTTTTCCTGGTTCCCCTACCTCCTGCTGGTGGTCATCCTGCTTTTTTCCTTTTCAACGATGGTGTCCTGGTCCTATTATGGCCGGAAGTGCTTCGATTACCTTTTTGGCAGCGGGTTTCAGAAGTTGACCGGCAACCGGATCTGGGCTTCGCATACCTACCACCTGTTGTTCCTGTTCTGCACCGTGGTAGGCGCCAGTTCCTCCCTGACCACCGTCCTCGATTTTTCCGATATGATGCTGCTCAGCCTGACCTTCCCCAATATTATCGGGTTGCTCATTATGAGCGGCGAGGTCAGGGCCGACCTGAAAGAGTACAGGCAGCTCAAAAAGGGCGGTGCGATACACCCTATCAGATAAATTTCCGTTAGCCACCCCGGTTTGCGTCTATTGTAAAAAAAAAGATGCACCCGGTGAGAGTCTGGCGCCGTTTTCTTTTTACGCGATCCGAAATGCTTGGGGTGATCGGGCTGGCCGCTGCCATCATCCTGATCAGGGTATTGGCGACTGCCGTGCCGCTGGCTACCATCGCCCCTCCCAGTCCCGAACTCGCCAAGGAGCCCGTTCGGGAACAACTTAACCAGCAGCCGGTGCGGGGCAATGTTCGCCAGGCGGCCCGGTCCAGCCATGAGCCGGATACGGAAGTAGCCCCAAAAAAAGGGACAACCCCACGCCAGAAGGCAGTGATGACGGATCCGGTGGAGGTCAATGGCGCCGACACCATTCGCCTGTTGGACCTGACAGGCATAGGGCCTGCCTTTGCACGCCGGATTTTCAAGTACCGCGAAATGCTCGGCGGATTTGCCTTCAAGGAGCAGCTCCTTCAGGTATATGGTATGGATTCCACCCGCTATGCGGGCTTTGTAAACGAGATCACGATAGATACCACGCTGCTCCGCCGGCTGAATGTGAATGAAGCCGCGTTCAGGGACCTGCTCCGCCATCCCTACCTGGAATACGAGCAGGTCAAGGCCATCTGCAATTACCGCGACCGCAAGGGAGAGGTCTCCAATCTGTCGGAACTCTGGACTGCGGGTGTTTTACCCGATTCCCTTCAGAAATGGCTTGAACCCTATCTGAAAACACGGTGATCTTTTTGTGGTTTGAATAATATTTTATTTCTTTGCAGTCCGAAATTTCACTTAATAAGAAATAGTAACAACAAAGCGTATGATCATCATTCCGGTTAAAGAAGGTGAGAACATCGAAAGGGCTCTGAAAAAGTTCAAGCGCAAATTCGAAAAAACGGGTGTTGTAAAGGAACTTCGTGCCCGCCAGGCCTTTACCAAGCCTTCAATCAAGCGGAGGCAGGAGCTTCTACGGGCTGCCTATATCCAGAAGCTTCAGCAGGCCGAAGAGAACGAGTAATTTTTTGACGATTATCGGGCCGACCGAAACAATCTTTGCATTTTTTCGTTATATTTATGTAAAGATTTCGGTTGATCATGTATGAAGTTGAATCGTTCCTGAGGTATCTTCACACCGAAAAACGCTTTTCCCCCCATACTCTTATTGCCTATCAGACCGACCTGGCTCAGTTTGATCGCTTTTTATGCCAGTCGGGCCAAAACCAGGGTCTGCTGACGGCCACAACCCGCTCCATCCGCTCCTGGGTGATATCGTTGCTCGACCTAGGCATAGCCCCACGAACGGTCAACCGGAAGTTGACAACCCTTAGGCGCTTTTACCGTCACCTCCTTCGCGAGGGGGTTATTGCCGACAATCCTGCCGGCTCCCTGTCAGCGGTCAAGACGGGCAAGCCGCTGCCCTCCTTCATCGACGAAGGGCCGATGATGCTTCTGCCCGGGTTGATGGAAGGAGAAGCGGGCTATTCCGGATTGCTGGGGCTGGTGGTGATAGAGCTCCTGTACGGGACAGGCATCCGGTTAAGCGAGTTGACTGGCTTGTTGGACCGCGACTTCGACGAAGAGCGGAAGCAGGTCAAGGTCTTGGGGAAAAGAAATAAGGAGCGGGTGATTCCTGTTCCGCCGGCCCTGGCCAATCTGCTCATCCGCTACCGGCAGGTCCGGGATGAGGAGGTCGGGCTCCCTTCCAGCGGACATCTTCTGGTAACGATAAAGGGAAAGCCGTTGTACCCAAGGCTGGTTTACCGCATCGTCAACAAAGCCCTTGGCCTGATCACCACTTCCGGTCGGAGGAGCCCCCACGTGCTAAGGCACACCTACGCCACCCACCTGCTGAACCAGGGGGCTGGACTGAATGCCATAAAGGAGCTGCTCGGGCATGCCAGTCTGAGCGCTACGCAGGTTTATACGCATACCGGTTTTGAGAAATTGAAGCAGATTTACAACAAAGCTCATCCCAGAGCCTGAATCGATTAAATTTTGGAGGAAGTATTTATGAACATCAAGATTCATTCCGTGCATTTCGATGCCGACA
Source organism: Bacteroidales bacterium (assembly GCA_046485255.1). Lineage (GTDB taxonomy): Bacteria > Bacteroidota > Bacteroidia > Bacteroidales > UBA12481 > UBA12481. The sequence continues at coordinate 397 of JAWOHI010000169.1, read as the reverse complement.
AGAAGCTGTTGGATTTTATCGATGAGAAGGTGAATAAGCTGAACCAGTTCGATGATAAGATCATCGGGGCTGAGATTTTCCTTCGGTTAAACAAAAACGAGAATTTGGAGAACAAAGTCGCTGAGATTCGGCTCAATATTTCGGGTTCCGACCTGTTTGCGAAAAAACAATGTAAAACTTTTGAAGAGGCCACCGACCTGACGGTTGAAGCGTTGCGCCGTCAATTGGTCAGGCAGAAAGGCAAAAAAATCGCCCGCTAAAAAAATTGACATAAAAGTTTTGATGTCTTAATTCTTTGCACTACATTTGCAGACCCAAAACTGGCATTGGGCGAGTTCTTTATCAGAGTGTGAATTAAGACTGAATTGCCAATGTAGCTCAGTTGGCCAGAGCAGCT
>JAWOHI010000168.1:0-13701 GCA_046485255.1 Bacteroidales bacterium | reverse complement strand
GTGATGAACATTGACGACTTACTTTGTGTTGGGGCAACGGAGAATATTCTACTTTCATCAACCATTGGCAGGAACAAGAATGTAATTCCAGGGGGTATCAATTTGGGAAAATTCGGGACGAGCACGCATCCAGGAATAATCTGTTGCACAGTTGGCTCGTACTGAAGCGATTGGGTTTGCGCAAGCCCTGCGGTTTCCTGTTCAGGTCCACCCGCAGGCTCCTGGAGCGGCAGCTATGCGGCGGGGCGCCCTCCCTGCTCCTGTTCGACCTATATAAATTGGGGCTGATCAGTCAATATGCCTGATCTTTGTTATCTTTGCGGGTTCAAAAAAACGGGAATGGAGCGAATAGAAAGCAGGATCGCTGAAGCGGCTTCCAAGGCGCTGGCTGAGTTGTACGGGGCACAAATTCCATCATCTGATATTCAGATTCAGGCCACGCGAAAGGACCAGAAAGGGGACTTTACGCTGGTAGTTTTTCCTTTCACCCGTTTCTCAGGCCGCAAGCCGGAGGAGACCGCCCAGCAGATCGGTGAGCACGTGGTTTCATATATTGCTGAAATTGAACAGTTTGAGGTGATTAAAGGCTTTCTGAACCTGTTCGTGGCTGATCGTTTCTGGCTTCAATTCTTCAAGGAGGCCTTCACGGTCAAGTCTTTTGGACAACAGACTCCCGCCGAAGGTTCTCCGCGCGTGGTGGTGGAGTACTCCTCGCCCAACACCAACAAGCCGCTGCACCTTGGCCATATCCGGAACAACCTGCTTGGGTTCTCCGTTTCCAAGGTCATCGAGGCCGCTGGCTCCAATGTCAAGAAGGTTAACCTAGTGAATGACAGAGGAATACACATCTGTAAATCGATGGTGGCCTGGCTGAAATGGGGCAACGGCATTACCCCGGAGCAGTCGGGAAAGAAGGGCGACAAGCTGGTTGGTGATTTCTACGTGATGTTTGACCAGGCCTATAAAAAGGAGATTGCGCAGCTGGTTTCGGAAGGGATGACTGAGGATGCGGCGAAGGCACAGGCTCCGCTGATCCTGGAAGCCCAGGAGCTCCTGAGGCGCTGGGAGGATGAGGATCCGGAGGTGCTGGCCGTGTGGAAACTGATGAATGGCTGGGTGTACCAGGGGTTCGACGAAACCTACCGGCAGTTGGGCATCACTTTTGACCGGATCTATTATGAATCAGAAACTTACAAGCTAGGCCGCGACTTGGTTCTGAAGGGTCTCGAGCGCGGCATACTCTACCGGAAAGAAGATGGCGGCATCTGGGCCGATCTCACCGGCGACGGACTGGATCACAAACTGTTGCTTAGGGCGGACGGAACCAGTGTTTATATGACGCAGGACCTGGGTACCGCACATCAGCGGTTCGAGGAGTATGGCTTCGACCGGCACATTTATGTCGTTGGCAATGAGCAGGATTATCACTTCAAGGTGCTCTCCCTCATTCTCGGACGTCTTGGCTTCAACTGGGCCGACCGGCTCTATCACCTTTCCTATGGTATGGTAGAGCTCCCCCAGGGCCGGATGAAATCGAGGGAAGGCACTGTCATCGATGCGGATGACCTGATCGCCGAGATGGTGAGGACCGCTGAAAAAGTATCGGGTGAGCTGGGTAAGCTGGAAGATTTTCCTGAAGAGGAGAAGCGCCAGGTTTATTACCGGATTGCAATGGGGGCACTGAAATACTACATTCTCAAGGTTGATCCGCAGAAAACGATGCTATTCAACCCAGAGGAGTCGATCGACTTTAACGGCAACACCGGCCCCTTCCTGCAGTACACGTATGTCCGGATCCGGTCGGTGGAGCGCAAGGCCATCGAATCCGGAATTGACCGCAGTGGAGGTTGGAAGGATGATATCGGCCTGGATCCGAGGGAGAAAGTGATCCTGAAAAGGGTTTACCAGTTCCCGGGAATCCTGTCGGAAGCCGCCAACACTTTATCGCCCGCCCTGGTCGCCAACTATTGCTATGAGTTGGTGAAGGAATACAATCATTTTTACCAGCAGTGTCCGATCATCAAGGAGGAAGATGCCGCCAGGCGCAATTTCCGCCTCGACCTGTCGGGGTTCCTTGCCGGCCATCTGCAGGAGAGTATGAAACTGTTGGGCATCGAGATGCCCGATCGGATGTAAATAAAAGATTAACACGATATGTTTGAGAATCTTAGCGAACGATTGGAGAAGTCCTTTAAGCTACTTAAAGGGCAGGGGAAGATTACGGAAATCAACGTAGCCGAAACGCTCAAGGAGGTGAGGCGAGCCCTGTTGGATGCAGATGTCAACTACAAGACGGCCAAGGACTTCACCACTACGGTTAAGGAGAAGGCCCTGGGTCAGGATGTACTCCTGTCCCTGAAACCTTCCCAGTTGATGGTCAAGATTGTTCACGATGAACTGGTAGCCCTGATGGGCGGGGATAAGACCGACATCAACCTGAAGGGCAACCCCACCGTGATCCTGATTGCAGGGCTGCAGGGTAGCGGTAAGACTACTTTTTCCGGCAAGCTGGCCCACTTCCTGAAGACCAAGCGTGGCCGTCAGCCGATCCTCGTGGCGGGCGACGTGTACCGTCCGGCCGCCATCGAGCAGCTTCGGGTGATCGGGGAGCAGGCAGGCATTCCGCTGTACACCGAAGATGGTGTGGTGGATCCCGTATCCATTGCCAAGAATGGGATCAGGCACGCCCGGCAGCACGGGTTTGACCTGGTCATCGTGGATACCGCCGGCCGGCTCGCCGTGGACGAGGCGATGATGAAAGAGATCGCTGCCATCAAGTCAGCCATCGACCCGGAGGAGATCCTGTTCGTGGTTGACTCGATGACGGGCCAGGATGCTGTCAACACCGCCCGGGAGTTCAACGAGCGGCTCAACTTCGACGGGGTGGTCCTGACCAAACTGGACGGTGACACCCGGGGTGGGGCGGCCCTTTCGATCCGGTCAGTGGTCAACAAGCCGATCAAGTTCATCGGTACGGGTGAGAAACTCGATGCCCTGGATATCTTCTACCCAACGAGGATGGCCGACCGGATTTTGGGAATGGGCGACATCGTTTCGCTGGTCGAGAAAGCACAGGAACAGTTCGATGTCGAAGAGGCTGAACGGCTCAAGCGCAAGCTGGCCAAGGACCAGTTCACTTTCGACGACTTTCTCAAGCAGATCCATCAGGTTAAGAAGATGGGCAATATCAAGGATCTGGCCGGGATGATCCCCGGTATGGGCAAGGCCCTCAAAGACGTGGAGATGGACGACGATTCCTTCAAAAGCATCGAGGCCATCATCCAGTCGATGACCCCCGAAGAAAGGGAAAATCCCACCGTCCTCAACGGAAGCCGTCGCAAACGGATAGCCCTCGGAAGCGGAACCACCGTGCAGGAAGTGAACCAGCTCGTCAAGCAGTTCGATGAGACCAGAAAAATGATGAAAATGGCAGCCACCGGGAAGAACTTGTCCAGAATGATGGGCAACCTGCCGGGCGGCCGGAATTAAATATTTGATTATGAACCTGATCGATGGTAAAAAGGTAGCGGCTGAAACTAAATCGGCCATTCGGGAAGAGGTCCTGGAGAACCTGGCCAAAGGGTTCAAGAGGCCTCACCTTGCGGCTATTTTGGTCGGCAGCGACCCGGCCAGCGAAACCTATGTGGCCAACAAGGTCAAGGATTGCGCAGAGGTTGGGTTCCAGTCCACCCTGATCCGCCTGGACCCTGACGTGAGCCAGGAAGACCTGCTGGAGGCGGTTGGCCGGCTCAACGGCGATCCTTCGGTTGACGGCTTCATCGTCCAGCTGCCGCTGCCGAAACACATCAATGAACAAATGGTCATCGAAGCCATTGATCCCCTGAAGGATGTGGATGGTTTTCATCCGGTCAATGTCGGTAAAATGGCACTCGGACTGCCGGGGTTTCTGCCGGCCACCCCATACGGGATCATCCGCCTTCTCAACTATTACCAGATTCCGACGAATGGCAGGCACTGCGTCATCATCGGAAGAAGCAATATAGTCGGATCGCCGCTCTCCATACTCCTATCACGCAAAGCGGACCCGGGTAACTGCACGGTTACCCTCTGCCACAGCCAGACGATCGGCCTGGAGACTTTTTGCAGGGAGGCTGACATAATAGTTACCGCCCTCGGCAGACCTGGTTTCCTAAAGGGTGAGATGGTCAGGGAGGGTGCCGTGGTCATCGACGTGGGCACCACCCGGGTGCTGTCGGAAACGGCCAAATCGGGCTATAAGCTCAGCGGCGATGTTGATTTTGAATCCGTTGCCCCCAAATGCTCCTACATCACGCCGGTTCCCGGCGGTGTCGGGCCAATGACCCGGATCGGGTTGCTTTTAAACACGCTAACCGCCGGTGGTGGCAAATTGGCCTAAATATATAGCTGTCATCATCTTTTTCATCCTCCCTGGGCCCTCCGTAAGCGGCCAGGAGCAATTACAGGACACATCCAGGGTCAGGTTGCGGGAAATCACGATACTTGGTTCCAGGGTACCACTACCGGGTGTGGCCCTGACCAGGCTGACCCAGGTGATACCGGCCGCACAGCTGGAGAATTCACCGGCCGCCGACCTGGCGGCTGCCTTGGAATACCTGCCCGACCTGGATGTCAGGCAACGCGGTCCGGCCGGCATTCAATCCGATGTCAGCTTGCGTGGCGGCACATTTGATCAGAACGCCATCTTATTGAACGGCATCAACCTGAACAATCCCCAGACAGGCCATTTTTCGATGGACATTCCGGTTCCAGTGTCAATGGTCAACCGGATCGAAATCCTGCCAGGATCGGACGTGAAGTCGCTTGGGGCGGGGGCTCTGACCGGTTCGGTTAATTTCGTGACGGGAAAGCCCGTGGTTTCGGGAGCCCGGCTGGCTTTGTCGGGTGGCCGATGGGGTTACGCTGACGTTGAATCCAGCTTGAAACGGTTGTCGGGAAAGAGCTGGCAGGTCACGGGGATACAGTGGCAACGTTCGGGAGGATATCGGGAGAATACTGACTTCTCGCGTCTTGCGGGATATTTCCAGCACGGAACCCGGTGGTGCGGGACGGAGGTTGGAATAATGGCAGGACTCCTCCTCAAGCAGTTTGGAGCCAACAGCTTCTACACACCCAAATATCCCAACCAATTCGAGCGGACTGGTACCGGCCTTGCCGCCTTGACACTGGAGCATTCCGGACCGGTCAACTTACGCCAATCAGTTTATTACCGGGTTCATTCCGACGCGTTTCATCTATTCCGATACGAAGCTCCGGTATGGTACACAGGCCCAAACCACCACCTGACTGGAACGGCCGGGCTGCGTTTGGAGGCATTCAGGGGTGATCCGCTGACCCGCACCACAATCGCAGCAGACTATCGGCACGAAACCGTGTGGAGCACCGTACTTGGAAATCCAATCCCAAATCCGGTACGGGTGCCATTAACGGATACCGCTTTTTATACACGCAGGGGGATCCGTCAACACGGCTCCCTTTCGGTGGAGCAACGGGCACAGGTCGGTCCAGTGGAGTTTAATGGCAGCCTGGTGGCTCATTTCAGCAGCTTGTTGAGGCAGCGGGCAACCCTCTATCCGGGACTAGAGGCAGGTACGGATATCGGACGAAGCGTTCGTCTCTTTATTAATGCGAACAGGGGGTTCAGGTTGCCAACCTTTACCGAATTACACTATCGGTCGCCAACCCATTCCGGCAATCCCGGCCTTCAACCTGAATCGGCCTGGCACCTTGAATCGGGTGCCCGCCTGAAAAGTGGTCCCTGGTCAGGCCATCTGGTTGGATTCTACCGGTTCGCTTCGCAGTCTATCGACTGGGTGCGGCTGCCGTCAGAAACAACCTGGCACGCGGAAAACCTTGGCAGGATACAGACAGCCGGAGCTGAAGCCCTCCTGGCCTGGTCGGCACCCATAAACGGGAGCATCTGGCCACTCAGGCTGGACCGGCTGGAAGCTGGCTTTAAACGGCAATTCCAGCATCACGCCGTGTCAGGGTATGATTCCCAATACCTACTGGATTACCTGGTTTGGAAAATATCGGTTGCCGCCGACCTGCGGATCCGGAGCAAAATAGTCCTGTCGTTGCGGATGACGGCGCAGGATCGGGCCGGGTCGTATACCGGGTTCACGACAGAAGGTGATCCGGTAGAGAACGAGTATCTCCCGTTTTTACTGCTCGACGGGAAAATTTCCTGGACAGGGCGTGTATTTTCGATCTATGCGGCCTGCACCAACCTATTGGGTGTCGAATATCTTGATTTCGGATCCATTCCGCAGCCAGGGGCCTGGGCTAGGATTGGACTCGCCATTGATCTTAAGGAGGCCGGGAGGTCGGAGACGGATTGAGGGCAGTTAGGAAGCTGGTTAACGACCGAGGGGTTTGGGCACATTGCTGCGGGCAAATATGATTTTTCCCTGAACTAATTTGTAAGTTTAGCCAAACTTTGCCTGAATGAACCTATCAACTTTCAAAGCCCTATCCTGGCTCCTGGTCCTCGGTATTGCCGGCCAGTCGTGCAACCCAACTGAACCTGAGCGTCGTGGCCCCACCGGCAAGCACGGTATGGTCGTCAGTGCCCATCCAGAGGCTACCGAGGTCGGGTTGAGGGTTTTACAGAGCGGTGGCAACGCAATGGATGCCGCCTGTGCGGTTGAGTTCGCCCTTGCAGTCTGCTACCCGGCGGCGGGGAATATAGGCGGTGGGGGATTCTGGGTGGTATATCAGCCCAATGGCAAGGTTCACACCCTGGATTACCGCGAAAAGGCACCGCTCAGGGCATCCCGTAATATGTACCTGGATGGGGAGAACGAGGTTATCCCGGGGCTCAGCACCCAGACGATCCTCTCATCGGGCGTGCCGGGTACCGTGGCGGGGGTGGCCAAAGCCCACGCGAAATTTGGATCACTCCCCTGGGAGCGACTGATTCAACCGGCCATCGACCTGGCTTCCAAGGGCTTTCCCCTGACAAAAGCCCAGGCTGCCGATCTGAACCGCTTGAAGAAAGTCTTCCTGGAGCGAAATAACTGGCCAGTACCCTTTGTCCAGGACAGCGTATGGACGGAAGGAGATACCCTGGTCCAGCCCGAGCTGGCCGCCACCCTGGAGCGGATCCGCGACGAGGGCAGGGCAGGATTCTATGGCGGAACGACAGCCCGCCACCTCATTGGGCAATTCCAGGAGATGGAAGGACTCCTCACGCAGGCTGACCTCGACTCCTACCAGGCGGAGTGGCGGGAGCCGGTTACCGGCAATTACCGCGACCTGCAGTTCTACTCAATGCCACCGCCGTCGAGCGGGGGCATCGCGCTGAAACAATTGCTGGGACTGGCCGAATTGTTAAGTGACCGGTTCGACGGTCATAACGGGCCAAATACCGTCCACCTGCTGGCCGAGTGCGAGAAGCTGGTGTATGCCGACCGGGCCGAATATCTTGGAGATCCGGACTTTATCAATGTTCCGGTCATTTTCCTGACTGACCCTGAATATCTGCGGCAGCGGGCTACCCTGGTGAATCCGGATCAGGCAACCCCGGCCGATCAGATCGAGGCAGGGCAGCTCCTTTACGGCGAGAGCCCCGAAACCACACACTTCTCCGTAGCCGACCGCTGGGGTAATGCAGTTGCAGTAACTACCACGTTGAACGACGGTTATGGCAACAAGATCGTGGTCAGGGGGGCCGGGTTCCTGCTCAATAACGAAATGGACGACTTCAGCGTGAAACCCGGCTTCCCCAACCTCTACGGCCTGGTGGGCAGGGAGGCCAACGCCATCGAGCCGGGGAAACGAATGCTCAGTTCGATGACCCCAACCATCCTCACCAGGGAGGGAAATCTGTTTATGGTGGTGGGTAGCCCTGGGGGGTCGACCATCATCACCTCTGTTTTTCAAACCATTATGAACGTCGTCGACCACGGTATGACGATGCAGGAAGCGGTGGCGGCCAAAAGGTTCCACCATCAGTGGCTGCCCGATCTGATCCAGCACGAGCCGGAAGCGTTCGATTCCCTGACGATGGAGCAACTGGCCGCAAAGGGTCATCAGTTCAGGCGGATCAATGCCATCGGCCGCGTGGATGCCATCCTGGTATTATCGGATGGAACCTATGAGGGAGGAGCCGACCCAAGAGGCGACGATACTGCTAAAGGATATTGATAATGAAATGGTTAAGTCGAGGGTTCGCCTCTTTGCTCCTGTGGGTTACCGGCTGGAAGGTTGAGGGAAACCTGAACGGAATCCGTAAATGCGTCATCATCGGGGCTCCCCATACCTCCAACTGGGATCTGTTTTACGGGATGCTATTCAAGTTGTATTTCGGGCTTGAAATACGTTTCCTGATGAAAAAGGAGCTTTTCCGTTTTCCCTTGAACTATTTCTACCGCTTTCTGGGCGGGATACCGGTGGATCGCTCCATCCATACCAACCTGGTGAGCACACTGGCCGAACGGATCTCCAGGGCGGAAAAGTTCCGCCTGGTCATCACGCCGGAGGGGACCCGCAAAAAGAACTGCACCTGGAAGAAAGGATTCTATTACATCGCCCGGGAAGCGGGCATTCCCTTGGTACTGGGGTTTCTCGATTACCGAAGGAAGATTGCCGGTGTTGGCAAGATCCTGCAGCCAGGATCAGATATGGAATCAGACCTCAATGAGATCCGCAGCTTTTATTCCGGGATCACGGCAAAATATCCGGATAAGTTCTGTCTTCTCTAGTTTCCCTTGACGACCGCCTCAAAAAGGATTTCCGCCGGGTGCAAGGCCCTGCGGCCCGTGCCATCCTCAATGTGACTCCTGCAGGAGGTTCCCGGGGCGCAGATCAGAGTTCCGCCGGCAGCCTCCCTCACGGCCGGAAACAGCACCAGCTCTCCTACCTGTTGCGACAGTTCGTAATGCTCCTGCTCATAACCGAAGGCTCCGGCCATTCCGCAACAACCGGAAGGGATCTCCTTACAGGCATAATTTTCCGGAAAGCCCAACACAAAAAGGGTGGACCGGGTCGAAGCGATCGCTTTCTGCTGGCAGTGTCCGTGTAGCAGGATCTGGCAGGAGTTCCGGGTAAACTGATCCTTTGTGATCCGTCCGGCCTTCATCTCCCGTTCAAGAAACTCCTCCAGCATCAGGCAGTTGGCACCCAAGTCGATTGCCTTGTCTGTCAAATCCGGCCCGGCCAGCTCAGGATACTCATCCCTAAAACCCAAAATGGCGGAAGGTTCCAGCCCGATCAACGGCATCCCAGGACCAACCAGCGGAGCATAGCGCAAAATGTTCGACCGTATGATCCTTTTGGCCTGGCGCAGAAGCCCTTTGGAGAGGTAGGTCCTGGCGCTGTTGTGCCCTTTAAGCACCCTCACTTCATAGCCGAGGGCGGTCAGCAGCCGGATCGATTTTTCGCCGATGCTGAAATCCTGATAGTCGGTAAATTCATCCAGAAAGAGATAGAGGGAACCTTTTATTTTTTCCCGGGTTGGTCTGATTTTCAGGTCATTCCTCTTATACCAGCGGTGTACGGGCTGACGGTTGATCGCCGGCAGGCTTCTGTAAAGGTGAAAACCGGCCATTTTTTTAATGATCGTGGCTGAGGGGGGATAGGACATAATCCGGTTAACCAGGCTCGAAAATCGCCAGGAAAAACGATAAATATCAGGCAAATGGGCAATCAGCCAGGTCCGGAATGGCACCCCGTGACGATCGTACCAGTGCTGAAGGTATTCCGTTTTGATTTTCGCTATATCGACTCCCGACGGGCACTCGGATTTACAAGCCTTGCATCCGAGGCACAGATCCAGGATCTCCAGCATCTCGGGATGATTGAAAGCCTCCCTGCCTGTTCCCCTGTAAATAAACTCACGAAGCACATTGGCCCTGGCCCGGGTACTGTGTCGCTCGTCACGGGTAGCCTGGTAGGAGGGGCACATCGTTCCACCCATCGTGAAGGGCTTCCGGCAGTCCCCACTGCCGTTGCATTTCTCGATCGCACGTACGATTCCGCCATCATCAGAGAAATCGTAATGGGTAGCCAGTTCCGGGGTTGCCCTGCCAGGGGTGGCCCTCAGACAGTGGTCCATCGGCGGGGTGTCGGTAATCTTGCCCGGGTTAAAAATGCCATCGGGGTCGAACAGTGACTTGATCTGCCTGAGCAATTGATAGTTGTGATCGCCAAGCAACAGGGGGATCAGGCCTCCTCGGAGCCTTCCGTCACCGTGCTCCCCACTCATCGATCCGCCGTATTTCTTTACCAATAGGGCCGTGGCGGTGGCGATCTCCCTGAACAGGATCACGTCGGCCGGATCCTTGAGGTTAAGGGTGGGGCGGAGGTGCAATTCGCCCGTCCCGATATGTGCGTGGTAAACCGCGTCCATCCCAAACTGCCGGAACAAGCTTTCCATCTCGGCCAGGTATTCTTTCAGGCGGGCTACGGGCACGGCGGTATCCTCGATCACCGACACCGGCTTTCGGTCGCCCGGAATGGTGGATAGCAGTCCCAGTCCTGCCTTCCGGAGATACCACACTTTCTTCATTTCGGGACCGGTTACCCCAGGGTAGGCGTACCCCAGTCCCCGCTCACGGAGTGACCCGATGGCCGCGCCGATTTTCTCTTCCAGGCCGGCAGCATCTTCCGCCCGGAACTCGGTGATCAGGACCGCCTTGGGTTCGCCCTCGATGAAAAAGCGGTGCGACTGGAAGAACGGGTTGTTTTGGGTGCGCTCCAGGATGTGGTGGTCCATTAATTCGACCGCAGCGGGTTGGTGGCGAAGAACCACGGTGTTGCCATCGACCGCATCGGCCAGACTGGCAAATTGGGCGCATATAAGCGCCGTATGTTTGGAGGGAAGGTCAACCAGGTTCAGCTTAATACCGCTGAAAAGGGCAAGCGTGCCTTCGGAACCATTCAGCAAAGTGCTGATATTAAAATGCTTGCCTCCTTCCTGAAAAGGAATGCTTTCCAGCAGCAGGTCCAACGCGTAGCCGGTATTCCTCCTGCGAACCGAGGGATCGGGAAAGCCGTTCCGGATCTCCCTCTGGTTTACCGGATCGGAAAGAATGTCAACGACTGTGCGGTAAATGCGGTTTTCGAGCCGCTCGCCGGTCATCTTTTGCCTCAAAGCCTGCTCATCCAGGGCTTCGAAGAGCGCTTCCGAGCCGTCGCTCAGGACGGCCCTGACCGCAAGGGTGTGCTCGCGGGTGCTGCCATACACCAGCGAATGAAGGCCGCAGGCATTGTTTCCCACCATTCCGCCGATCATACATCGGTTGCCGGTGCTCGCCTCCGGACCAAAAAAGAGGCCATAAGGGGCCAGGAAGGCGTTCAGTTCATCAAGGATGACCCCGGGTTCAACCCAGACATAACGCTGCTCCCGGTTGAACTCAAGGATCCGCGTCAGGTGGCGGGAAACATCCACCACCAGGCCACCGCCCACCACCTGTCCGGCGAGTGAGGTTCCCGCGGTTCTGGGAATCAGCGGGACGCCATTATCCCGGGCAAAATCAACCAGCCGGATAAGGTCGGCGCTGTTTCGGGGGCAGGCCACCGCCAGGGGCACCTCGCGGTATACCGATGCATCCGTGGCATAGGCAATCCGTGTAATCTCATCCTGATAGAATTCACCTTCCAATAACTCGCCTAACCGGGCCAATCGGGTTTCCATTTCGGGAATATCGGTTTTATCCCTCAAAAATAGAAGATCCTGCCCGGTAGCAGGATCTTCAGGGAAATTATTTTAAGTTACGAACCTTTTAAAACAGGTTCATCGCATCCAGGGTGTTCATCACCTCCTTGACCGAATGGGCCGAATCCTCCAGCAGCTTCATCTCGTCTGCATTGAGGTTCAGGTGGATGATCCTTTCAACCCCATTCTTTCCAAGGATGACCGGGACGCCCAGGTAGATATCATTGAGGCCATATTCCCCGTTCACGTAGGCACAAACCGGGAATACCCGGTGCTGGTCGCGCACGATGGCATCCACCATTGCCGCCACCGCCGCACCCGGTGCATACCAGGCGGAGGTGCCCATCAGGTTGACCAGTTCGCCGCCACCCTTGCGGGTACGTTCGATGATCTTGTCCAGGACGTCGTCCCCCAGCAGGTCGGTCACCGGAATGCCCGATACGGAGGTGTACCGCTTGAGCGGAACCATCGTATCACCGTGACTGCCAAGCAATAATGCGTGAATATCCTTGGGCGAGATGTTGAGGGCATCCGCCAGGAAAGCTTTGTAGCGGCCGGTATCGAGGACCCCGGCCATCCCGAACACCTTATTGGGTGATTTGTTGGCAGCCAGGTAGGCCGCGTAGGTCATTACGTCGAGCGGGTTGGAGACCACGATGATGATCGCATCGGGTGAATACTTTACGGCCCGTTCCGTCACTTCCTTGACAATGGCCGCATTGGTCTTGATCAGATCGTCCCTCGACATACCCGGTTTACGGGGGATGCCGGCCGTGATGACGATCACCGAGGAGTTGCGTGTCCTTAAATAGTCGTTCGTCACTCCAACAACCCGGGAGTCGAAATTGAGAATGGAGGAGGTTTGCCACTGGTCGAGGGCTTTCCCCTCGGCAATACCCTCCTTGACATCCACCAGGACCACCTCTTTAGCCAGATCCTGGCGGGCGATCTCGTGAGCTACCGTTGCGCCGACGTTACCGGCACCGATAATGGTTATTCTTCTATCCATAATAGTTTATTGTTTAAAATCTGATGGGAGAATCGAGACCTGCTTTTTCAATGAACCACCTGGTATTCTGAGATTTGGGCCTTTCGATCGGCAAGCCGTACACCCGATCCCAGACGAGCTGTGCCAGCACGCCCAAAGCGCGTGAAACAGCAAAGAGAACGGTATAAAACTCAAACTCCTTGATCCCGTAATGCAGCAGCAGGACGCCCGAGTGGGCATCCACGTTGGGCCACGGATTCTTGATCTTACCCACATTACCCAGGACAGTCGGGACCACCTCATAGATCCGGCTCACCACCTTGAAGAGCTGGTCGTCGGGCAGGTATTTCAAGGCGAACTCCCTCTGCGCCACATACCTCGGATCAGTTTTCCGGAGTACGGCATGGCCATAACCGGGAACCACGCGGCCATCCCGGAGGGTTTTCTCTACATAAGCGGCGATCTGCTCCTTGGATGGGTTGTCGGTTCCCAGTTCCCGGTTCATCTCGAAGATCCACTTGACCACCTCCTGATTGGCCAGTCCGTGAAGCGGGCCGGCCAATCCAAGCATTCCGGCAGCATAAGCCTGATAGGGGGAGGCTAGGGCAGACCCGACCAGGTGCGTGGTGTGTGCACTGACATTGCCCCCCTCGTGATCGGCGTGAATGACCATATACAGGCGCATCATCCGCTTGACCTCCTCGCTGTCGTACCCCATCATATGTGCGAGGTTGCCAGCCCAGTCGAGGTCCGCATCCGGTTCAATATGATGACCATTGTGATAGGCGTGCCGGTAAACATAGGCAGCTATCCTCGGGATCCTGGCAATCAGGTCCATCACGCCTTCGTAAGTGGAATCCCAATATTCTTTCTTGCTGACACCGGCCTCATAGGCCTTCATAAACCTCGAGCTCCCCGCCATCGCCACGATGCCGGTCACGAATTGGTTCATTGGATGGGTATCCCTCGGGAGTGCGTCGATCACGTCAAAGACGTGCTTGGGAACGTGGGCCCGCTTGATCCACTCGTTTTGAACGTAAAGGACATCCTCTTC
>JAWOHI010000130.1:0-3206 GCA_046485255.1 Bacteroidales bacterium | reverse complement strand
CCCGCGAAAACACAGAGGGGATAGCCGGCGGGTCCTTTTGCAAGTTGAAGCGCCCGCTGGCGAACAACGATCGACTTGATACGCACGTAGAAGACCTGTGGAAGTATTTCCGCTGCTGCAGCGCGAACTGTTCGACTATGAATTCCTGGTGCGCTACACCAACGCGTCCTGGCTGGTGGTGCAGACACCAGGTCAGCAGGGCGACGGCCTGTTCCTGCGCGACGAAAACGGCCAGCCGCTGATCTGGGATCTGGAAAAGGAAGCCTTCAGGAACGGCATGGATGGGGATATCGCTATTACCAGAACCTGGAAGCGGCTGGAGGGCTTGTTCGTCACATAAACGGAAAGTATCTATTTATCAAGAGGTTTGGGAAATGGGATCTCCCCAAGGGCAAAATTGAGGAGGGGGAATCACCCGACCAGGCTGCCCTAAGGGAAGTGCTTGAAGAGTGCGGGATCAGCGCCTCCCTCAACCAGGCCCTGCCTTCAACCTACCACATTTATACGCTCGACGGCACCAGGATCCTAAAGAAAACCTTGTGGTTCTCAATGAGCTATGCGGGTGATCCGGCAACCCTGCCGCAGCGTGAGGAGGGAATTACGGAAGCAGTCTGGCTGGTACCTTCCCGGTTCGATATGGTGCTCGATAACACCTACCGGTCGTTGGCTGCGCTGCTTGAGGATATTCCGTGGGAAGAGGAGGGGCTCCGCACCTGCTAAACACCGATGTCCAGGTTGTCCGGGATGAAGGGGCTGACATCGCCTCCGTACCGAAGGATCTCCCTGACAATGGTCGAGGTGACCGGGCTGTATTCGGGAAGCGTCAGCAGAAACACGGTCTCCACATCCGGGTTCATCTTGAGGTTTACCTGGGCGATAGCCCGCTCGAATTCAAAATCGGCCGACGTGCGCAATCCGCGAAGCAGGAAACGGGCACCAACCTGGCGGCAGTAATCAACCGTCAACCCCTGGTATTGGCTGACCTCAATCTTAGGTTGACCCCCGTAAAGCTTTGAAATCATCTCTATACGCTTTTCGAGCGGGAAGTAGCTCTTCTTCTCCGAATTCTCCCCGATGGCGATGATGATCCGGTCGAACAGCGGCTGTGCTCTCGAAATGATGCTTTCGTGTCCCCTGGTAAATGGGTCGAACGAACCCGGAAAAACGGCGATTTTTTCCATTATTGGATTAGTTGGTCTCAAAGTTAGGGATTTCCGTTAAAATTATCCGACCGTCAAGGGCCCAGGCGGTCAGGTGTAGGCTTTGACGTCTGCTCCGGAAATGGTGGGGCCACCCAGGATGATCAGGCGTTCGATCACGTTGCGGAACTCACGGATGTTTCCGGTCCACTGAATTCTCTTCAACTCGGCAATCGCTTCGTCATCGATCTGTTTAATGGCAGTGCCCATCTCCCCGCACACCTGGTCAATGAAAAAACTGGCCAGGTGGGGGATGTCTTCGGGCCGCTCATTCAGCGTCGGAACCTGAATGATGATAACGCTTAACCGGTGGTACAGGTCCTCCCTGAACCGCGACTCCCTGATCTCCTCCCTCAGGTCCTTGTTGGTGGCCGCGATCACGCGCACATTGACCGTGATGTCCTTGTCCCCTCCAACCCGAGAAACCCGGTTCTCCTGCAAGGCCCGCAATACCTTCGCCTGGGCCGACAGGCTCATATCACCCACCTCGTCAAGGAAAAGGGTCCCCCCGTCGGCCTGCTCAAATTTGCCCTTGCGCTGCTTGACAGCAGAGGTAAAGGAGCCTTTTTCGTGTCCAAATAGTTCACTCTCAATGAGTTCAGACGGAATGGCGGCGCAGTTCACCTCCACGAAAGGCCCGGCCGACCGGTTGCTTTTCTCATGCAATTGCCTGGCAACCAGTTCTTTCCCTGTACCGTTCGACCCGGTGATCAACACCCTGGCATCGGTGGGGGCAACCCGGTCAATCATCTCCCGCACCTTATTGATCGCCCCGGAAGAGCCGATCATCTCGTATTTCTTGCTGACTTTCCTTTTGAGGACCCTGGTTTCAGCGATCAGGCTGGTCTTGTCCATCGCATTGCGGATGGTGATCATCAGCCTGTTGAGATCCAGTGGTTTCTCAATGAAATCAAAGGCGCCCTTCTTGATGGCTTCAACGGCGGAATCGACGGTGCCGTGCCCGGAAATCATAATCACCTGAGGTTCAGTCGTGCTCTCGAAAATCTTCTCCAAAACCTCCAGTCCATCCATCCGGGGCATCTTGATATCGCACAGCACGATGTCGTAATGGTTTTCACGGATCATCTCCAGCCCAAGCACCCCGTCTTCGGCCAGCTCAACCTGGTGGTTTTCGTATTCCAGAACCTCCTTAAGGGCGTTCCGGATGCTCCGTTCATCATCTATGACCAGTATGGTTGCCATCGTCTTTAAAGCTATCCCTTATAACGGATCCATTTCCATAATTCCTTGTAATTGACCTTTTTGCCATACATCAGGATGCCGGTCCGGTAGATCTTCCCGGCCATCCAGATGGTTCCGATGAAGGTCAGGATCAACAGGGCACCCGACAGGATCAGCTGCCAATCCGGAACCCCGTAAGGAAGCCGCGCCATCATCACGATCATCGAGGTGAAGGGTATGAGTGAGAAGGTCACCGCCAGCGCGCTGTTAGGGGTCTGCATGGCACTCATCATCACGAAGAGCGCCAATATGATGGGTATGGTGATGGGCAGCATGAATTGCTGGGTGTCGGTGTCGTTGTCGACAGCCGCCCCCACGGCAGCAAAAAGGGAGGCGTAGAGCAGATATCCCCCCAGGAAGAAGAAAATGAACGCGCCGATCAAAAGCGGAACATTGATGGTTTCCATTCGCCCGATGGTATCACGGAACATCTTCTGGGCCTGGGAAAGGTCTTGCACGTCAAGTTGATTCATCCCGGTGGCAGGATCCAGGATGCTCTGGCTGATGCCTGCCGGAGCCTGTCCGTCCGGGCCGGGTTTGAGCCCCACCTGGGCAACCAGTAAAATGCCAAGCGTTAGGAATACCCAGATCAGGAATTGGGTCAGGCCAACCAGCGCCACCCCGATCACCTTGCCCATCATCAGCTGAAACGGCTTGACCGATGAGATGATGACCTCGACAATGCGGTTGGTTTTCTCCTCGATGACCCCCCTCATAACCTGGACGCCAAACATGAAAACAAAGAAATACATTATGAATCCCGAA
>JAWOHI010000011.1:0-8269 GCA_046485255.1 Bacteroidales bacterium | reverse complement strand
GTGGCCGGCGTGTTGACCCTCCCCGGTGGCAACCGGGCCGTACTGATCCAACACGGAGAATATTTCTCCGTGTATCAGAACCTGACCGACATAACCGTCAAGGAGGGCGACCAAATCAAGGTGAAGCAGGTGATTGGCAAGTCCTACAAGCCGGCTACCGTGGCAAACTCGGAGATCCATTTTGAAATCTGGAAAAGCGCCAACCCTCTGCCCGTTACCCTCGACCCGGAAAAGTGGCTTTCGAAATGATGAGAAGCCGAGAACATAGCGAAGAGGCGACGGTTGATAGTCGCCTGAACGCGTTCCTGAAACGGTTCTATCTGGTCAGGATGCTGCAGGGTTTTATCATTACCCTGATCATCAGTCTGATCTATTTTGGGGCTGCCGCCGTGCTGAGCAACCTGGTCACGACCGGGCCGGTGATGGGCGGGGTCCTTTTCTGGCTCTTCTTCGCGCTCCTTTTCTGGCTGCTCGTGGTCCTGGTGGCTATCCCGGCAGGCCGCTGGCTGGGATGGCTCAAGCGAATGGACTACAAGGAGGCCAGCCGGATCATCACCGGTACCCACGGTGAAATCCGCGACCGGATCATCAATATTTACGAGCTGGAAAGGGAGCAGCGTAACCAGGGCACCGATCTTTACCTTGAGGCGATAAGACAGAAAACGGAAGAGATACGCTGGTATGATTTCAATAAGGCTCTGCCGGTGAAGGAATTGGTCAGGAACCTGCCCTGGTTGGCGGCACTCGTGGTGATGGTGGTGGGTTCCTACGCTTTGTTTCCAAGGTTCATTAAGAGCGGGATCGCGGCCGTGGTGTACTATAACCAAAACGAGCCCGCGAAGGTAGTGTATGGTTACCGTATCCTGAACGACTCCCTGAAAGTGGTTGTTGGAAGCGACCTGACAATCGAGGTGCAGCCCAATTTTGATCCTGGTAAGGAGCGTATCGGAATTCGGATAGGAGGCCATTTTGATGCCCTTTTAAAAGAGAACGGACACTACCGTTATACGATAAAGGAAGTGAATCGCAACCTCGATTTCAGGTTCGTATATAAGGGACAGGAGAGCGAAAGCCACTCGATCGAAGTTTTGATGCGACCGGAGCTGGTCAACCTGACGGTTTTAGTCATCCCGCCGGCTTACACCGGACTGCCTGCTGAAACAATTGAAGGCCAAAGCAGTATTGAGATCATCAGAGGTTCAGTGCTCACCTGGCAGTTCACGCTGAACCATACCGATTCCGTTAGGATTGAAGATGGCCAGAGCACGGAATACCTTGCGGTAACAGAACGCCGGGCCGTGCATACAAAAAAGATAGCATCGAACAGGGAGATAAGAATTACGTGTTTGAATGTTAATGGATTAAGCGTATCCTATCCGTTTTACATCACCACCACGGGCGACGAGCACCCCTATATCCGGGTTGCGGAGAACGTGTATGAAGAGGATGACGCCCAGCGCTATGTGGAGGGCTTTATACAGGATGATTTCGGATTTTCCCGCCTGCAGCGTATTATCGAACGGAATGGCATTGAGGAGGTAACCGACCTGGAGGTCGGGAAGGACTTGCTGAGCCAGACATTTTACCACACCCTCCGGATCAGGGATACGGGATCATTCAGCTACTATTTCAGGGTTTGGGATAACGACTATGAGTTTGGACCGAAATCCACCGAAAGCAACAGGCTGGTTGTCAAGATGAAAACCATCGAAGAGGTCCGGCAGGATTCCCGGGATCTGGCAGATAACGTGAGCAAGGGCCTCGAGGGCGGCATCAGTGAAGTGGACAGGCTGCTGGAGAAATTGAATATGTTCAGGCTGGAGCAGTTGACCGGTGAGTTGAAGCCGTGGGAGATTGCAGAGAAAATGAAGGAGATCAACCAGCTGCGTGAGAACGTCGAGTCAATGATCCAGATGGTGGAAGAGAACGCGGATGAGTACCGGAAGAATGAGGAGAGGCTGCTCGACAATCAGGAGCTGCTCAAGCGGGCGGAGGAGATTCGTGACCTGCTTAATAGCCTGATCGATGACGAGTTAAGGGAATTAATGGAGCAGTTCAAGAAGCTTGCCGAGGAGATGAAGGACAATGAGTTCAAACAGATGAATGAAATGGTGGAACTCAGTATGGAGAAGCTCAGGGAACAGATGGAGATGAGCCTTGAGTTGCTAAAAAAATACGATATTGAATCACGGTTGATGCAGCAGATCAATGATTTGGAGAACCTTGCGGAGAAAACGGATGAATTGAAGGAGGGAGAGGAGACAAAGGCAGAAGAGATCAGGGAGGAGGTCGAAAAATGGAATACGGAGTATGAGAAGAACCTGGAGGAGAATGAGGGACTGAAGGATCCGATCAAGGCTGATCCGATGGAGGAAGAGCGGGAGGAGATGCAGGAGTGGGCTGAAGAGATGAAGGACAAGAAGGGCGAGGAGTTCAAGGAGGCTAACAAGAGTTCATCGAAAAAGATGAAGCAGGTGGCCGACAAGATGAAGCAGATGCTGCAGATGTCATCTGAAGGTGGTGAAATGGTTGATCTTGAGCACTTAAGACAAATCCGGAACTCTTTGATCGATTTCAGCATCAAACAGGAGGACCTGAACAGGCAGATCGCACAGGTCAATGTGTCTAGCCCGGTTTATAAGGATGTCATTACCGGTCAGAAGCTGCTGGAAACCAAGTTCAGGATCGTCCGCGACAGCCTCAGGTCGATGGGCTATCGACAACCGATGATTGCCAAAGTGATCGGTGAGGAGGTGTTCCACGTGGAAACATCACTGGTTAACCTGTTCAAGAGTTATGCCGACATCAAGATCAATCAAGTTCGGATTGAACAGAACAAGATTATGAATAATGTGAATTCCATTGCGTTAAAGTTGGATGAGATGGTTAGCCGGATGCAGGATGCGCAGGGCGCTACATCCGGTAACAAGGGTTTTACTGATAGTAAGCCTAAGAAGAGCGGTGAAGAAGAGGTGGGTGAAATGAAGCAAAAGCAGCAGTCATTGAAGGAGCAGTTAAAGGGGATGATACAAAAGATGGGCGACAAGGGAAAGGGGGGACAGCAGCGCCAGGAGATGGCCAGGATGTTGCAGGAGCGGGAGATGATGAGAAAGGCGATGGAGTCACTCTCGCAGGGTGGATCGATTGGCCAGAATGCCAGGGAGAAGCTTCAGCACGCCATCGAGATGATGAAGCAGGTTGAAAAAGACATAATATACGACCAGGTGAATGAAAACACGCTAAAGCGGGATGAACTGATTACCACCAGGCTGCTGGAGGCAGAGCAATCCGAGAGGGAGCGTGAGAACGACAACAAGAGGGAATCAAACGAATTCAAGGGTGAGTTCCAACCAATGATCAAGCCCCTTGATGAAAGTGAGAAGCCCGAAAGAATGATTGAAGAATTGATGCGGTACCGGGAGATTCGCCTGAAGCGTTTCTACCAGGAAAAGTATGAAGAGTATCTAAAAAGGAGGAAATGAACAAATGGCCATCCAAATCGTTGAAGAAGATAGACCGTTTAGAAAGATAAAAAGATCCGCAATTAAGGAAATGGCAAGAGGGGTGATCGAGGGGGAAGGAAAAAAGGAGGGAGAGGTGTCGATCGTTTTTGGGAGCGATCAGTTCTTGCTGGACATCAACCAGCGGTTTTTGAACCGAGATTATCTAACCGATGTCATCTCCTTTGATTACGAGGAGGAGGGTCTGGTTTCGGGTGATATTTTGATCAGCGTGGATCGGGTGAAGGAAAATGCCACATCTTACGGTGTTTCCTTTCCAGATGAGATGCAGAGAATCATCATTCACGGATTATTGCATCTCATAGGTTATGAGGATGATACGAAGGAAAACAAAGCGATTATGACCTCCAGGGAAAATTTGTACCTGGAGAAGTACGGGAGCGCGTGTGAATAAGGCAAGGAAATGAGGATCCGATGAGGAGCTATGATGTCATTGTGGTTGGAGGAGGTCACGCCGGATGTGAAGCCGCCGCCGCGGCCGGCAATATGGGGTCGAAGGTGCTGTTGGTGACGATGGATATGAACAAGATGGCCTTTATGTCGTGCAATCCTGCAATGGGGGGCATTGCTAAAGGACAGATTGTTAGGGAGATAGACGCTATGGGGGGGTTATCCGGTCTCGTTACGGATGCCTCGATGATCCAATTCAGGATGCTGAACCGCTCGAAGGGACCGGCGATGTGGAGTCCAAGGGCTCAATGTGACCGTGTTTTGTTCAGCAATGAGTGGCGCAGTAGACTTGAGGGGATTCCTAACCTCGATTTCTGGCAGGACAAGGTTAAGGATGTTCTGGTGAAGGATGGAGTGGCTTTTGGTATTATGACTGAGTTGGGAGTCACTTTCAAGGCGGGAGCAATAATCCTGACCAATGGAACTTTCCTCAATGGGATGATCCACGTCGGCCGGAAACAGGTGGAGGGCGGACGGGCCTCTGAGCCGGGAGTACAGGGCTTGACCGAAAAGCTGGCGCAGTATGGTTTCCGGTCGGGCAGAATGAAAACGGGCACCCCACCCCGCCTGGATGGCCGGACCATAGACTTTGGCAAATTGACGGAACAAGCTGGCGACGTTTGGGAGGTACCTTTCAGTTTCCTGAACCCGGCCAGGAAGTCTGAGCGATCGAGATCCTGCTTTATGGCTTATACCAACAAGGAGGTTCACCAGATCCTGGAAACGGGGTTTGAAGATTCTCCCATGTTTGACGGAACGATTCAGGGGGTTGGTCCCCGGTACTGCCCAAGCATAGAATCCAAGCTGGTGACGTTTGCCGATAAGGAAAAGCATCAGTTGTTCGTGGAGCCTGAGGGTTGGGATACGATCGAATATTACCTCAACGGCTTCTCCTCCTCGCTACCGTTGGAGGTCCAGCTGGAAGCGCTTAGAAGGATCAAAGGAATGGAGCATGTCAGGGTTTTCCGTCCAGGATATGCCATTGAGTACGACTATTTCGATCCGACCCAGTTGAAGTTGACCCTGGAGACGAAGACGGTGGAGAATCTTTATTTTGCCGGCCAGATCAACGGAACAACCGGGTATGAGGAGGCGGGCGCACAGGGCCTGATGGCAGGCATCAATGCGCACCTGAAGTTGAAGGGAAAGCCTGCATTCATTTTAGGACGTGACCAGTCATATATCGGGGTGTTGATCGACGACCTGGTGACAAAGGGTGTGGACGAACCCTACCGGATGTTTACCTCACGGGCGGAATACCGCATATTGTTAAGGCAGGATAACGCGGACGAACGGCTGACACCCCTTTCGAACGCCATCGGGCTGGCATCGGATGAGCGTATGCAATTGCTGGAAACCAAGAAGGCCTATTGCGACCAGTTGATCGATTTTTTCCAGAAACGTTCCGTCTCCCCCGAGGAGATCAATCCTTTTTTAGAGCAGAAGGGTTCATCGCCGATCAGGCAGAAAGTTAAGCTAAAGGATATCCTGTTGCGGCCTGAAATCACTATTGGGGATTTGGTGGTTCAGTTGGATGACCTGAAGGAACTAGCCGGAGCCATAACGGATCATAAAAGCGAAATCCTGGAGGGGGCGGAGATCAGGATCAAGTACAAGGGTTACGAGGATCGGGAGAAGTTAATGGCGGAAAAGATCAAGCGATTGGAAAACTTGCGAATCCCGGATTGGATAAATTACAGGGAGCTGGGGGGATTGACGATGGAAGCCCGGGAAAAGCTGGAAAAGATCAGGCCCGAAACCATCTCGCAGGCAAGTCGCATTCCGGGGGTTTCGCCATCGGATATTGGTGTATTATTGGTGATGATCGGCCGGTAGTGTTCCACGTGGAACATTTTTGGGCACCGAGACGGTTTTTGGGGATTGAGTTCACGAAAAATGCGTCAGATGGAATCTTTCAGAAGAGGTTGGCTCCCCGATTTTGAGCGGAGGCAATTCTACCGGGGCGAGATCCGCTTCAGGAACGGCGTGATTTCCGAAATCCGGGAGCTCTCACCCGACCGGATCAACGATCCGGATCCCGGGAGTGATTTCCCCGTCATACTTCCCGGATTAGTGGACGCGCACGTTCACATTGAGAGTTCCATGCTGGTCCCCTCCAGGTTTTCGCGCGAGGTGGTCCGGTTCGGAACGGTGGCCACCGTATCGGATCCACACGAAATTGCCAATGTACTCGGCGTGGATGGGGTGGAATTTATGATCGGGGATGCCCATAAAGGCCCTGCTAAAATCTTTTTCACGGCTCCATCCTGTGTGCCGGCTACCGATTTTGAAACAGCAGGAGCGGCTATTGAGGCGGACGACCTCGAACCGCTGATGGCCCTTAATCGCGTGGTAGCCCTCGGCGAGATGATGAATTACCCGGGCGTGATTCACCGTGACCCCCGCGTGATGGCCAAGCTGAACCTGGCAGCGAAGTATGGACTTCCAATCGACGGGCACGCCCCCGGAGTGAGCGGCGACGCGCTCATAGCGTATGCCTCTGCCGGAATAAGCACCGACCACGAATGCGTGACGCTGGCTGAAGCTGAAGAGAAGATTGCCGAAGGGATGGTAATCCTGATCCGCGAGGGCAGTGCGGCACGAAACTTTGATAACCTGGCTCAACTCATCAGCCGGTACCCCCACCAGGTCATGCTCTGCACGGACGATTGCCATCCGGATGACCTGATCCGGCACCATATTGACCAGCTCATCCGCAGGGGGCTGGCCAGCGGGATTCACCTGTTCGACCTGATCCAGGCAGCCTCCATCAACCCGGTAAAGCACTACCAGCTGCGCGTTGGGCTCCTTCAGAAAGACGACCCTGCGGATTTCATCCTGGTAAGTGACTTAAAGCAATTCCGGGTGATTGAAACCGTGATTGACGGCCAAACCGCCTTTGCACTTGGCAAGCCGTCAACAACGTTAGCTCCGGTGGTTCCGTTGAACCGGTTCAATGCAAAACGAATTGAGGCCATCAATCTTAGAATTGATGGGCACAGTGGCCTTTTCAGGGTGATCGAAGCGTACGACGGAGAGCTGGTGACGGGCTCCGGCCGGGAGCAGATGATCGCAATGAATGGAGAAATCCAGGCTGATCCCCATCGCGACCTGCTGAAGATCGCCGTCGTAAACCGGTATCAGCCGGCTAGCCCATCCATCGCAATAATCAGGGGTTTCGGATTGAAGCGGGGAGCAATGGCCTCTTCCATCGCGCACGACAGCCACCAGGTGATTGCCGTAGGGACAAGCGACCAGGAGCTGGCCAAAGCCATCAATCTGGTGGTGACGAACAAGGGCGGAATCAGCATTTGCGACGGGGATGAACAGCTGATGCTGCCCCTGCCGGTAGCCGGATTGATGAGCGCTGACGAGGCCGGCACGGTAGCCGGACAATACGAAGCCCTGAACCGGATGGCCAGGGAAATGGGATCGACCCTTCGGGCTCCCCTGATGACCCTCTCGTTTATGGCCTTGCTGGTGATCCCGGAGCTGAAAATCGGCGACCGGGGACTGTTCGATGGCAAGGAATTTCGATTCACCAACCTAAGAATCGGGTAAAATGGCAACCAGGTACG
Organism: Bacteroidales bacterium; assembly: GCA_046485255.1. Lineage (GTDB taxonomy): Bacteria > Bacteroidota > Bacteroidia > Bacteroidales > UBA12481 > UBA12481. The sequence continues at coordinate 720 of JAWOHI010000011.1, read as the reverse complement.
ACCCCTTTACCCCACCCGACCGGATCACCGGCGTAGCCCGGTCGCTGCCCGAAAAGCCGGGGGTGTACCAGTTCATCAATGCCGAGGGAAAGATCATCTACGTTGGGAAGGCTAAAAACCTCAAGAAGCGCGTCCTATCCTACTTCCAGAAAAGCCCTGCCAGTGCCAAACTGGCCGTGTTGGTCAGGAAAATCGACACCATCAGCCACGTCGTGGTCGACACCGAAAGCGATGCGCTTCTGCTGGAAAACAACCTGATCAAAAGCCACCAACCCCGTTATAATGTCCTCCTGAAGGATGACAAGACATTCCCCTGGATCTGCGTCCGGAATGAACCGTTTCCGAGGGTCTTTACCACCAGGAAGATCGTTCGCGATGGCTCCCGCTATTTTGGCCCCTACACTTCGGGCAGGATCTGGAAGAACCTCATCGACCTGATCCGGCAACTCTACAAGGTACGCACCTGCACCCTGGCCCTCTCCAGCGAGCCCATCGCCGCCGGTAAATTCAAGGTGTGCCTCGAGTATCATATCGGCAACTGCCTGGGGCCCTGCGTAGGCCTCCAATCAGAAGAATCCTATCAAAATCAGATCGAAGAGATAGTCAAAATATTGAACGGCAATACATTATCTGTTATCAACACCCTAAAAAAAGAGATGGGGCGATTGGCGGCAGCGTATGACTTTGAGCAGGCCAACATATTGAAGGAGAGAGTTTTAC